>JBDHYK010000089.1:0-11740 GCA_039811305.1 Niabella sp. | reverse complement strand
ACTGTATAGGGTTGTTTTTGAAACAGGAGTGCATAATGGCAAAAACGGATTTTGGGTGGTTTTCCCATACAACAGAAAACACACAACACAGCTAAAAATAAGGAAAAAGCCGATTGAAGCCAGCCAAACAAAAAGTGGCAGTTTTGGGCAATCTAGAGCATCGGAATCTCTTTGGTTTAGAGCCTGATCCTTTTTGTAAGGCCGCTTTTTTAACGATTTCGTAAGTTAATCAAAAGCCAAACCAACTACTAAAATGGAAGAAATTATAGCGAAATTATTCACACTGCATAAAGTCCGGCAGCTTTGCGTTCG
This sequence comes from Niabella sp., assembly GCA_039811305.1. GTDB lineage: Bacteria > Bacteroidota > Bacteroidia > Chitinophagales > Chitinophagaceae > Niabella. The sequence goes on along the minus strand of JBDHYK010000089.1, from coordinate 11,428 downwards.
AGCAGAAAATCGAAGCACTAAAGCTGAATTTAGCAATTTTGCTCAATAGAAGTATCCCGAATAGTTGGGATTGAATTTTGTATTTCACCCCCAGCTCTTGCAAAACTACTCGTAATCGGTTCGGGCTTTTTCATTCTTCATTTAATAGATTTTGAAACTGCTCAACAAACAGTCCTACATGATAACCATCCATTAGTGCGTGGTGTACGTGAATAGAAACAGGAATTTCTTTCACCCTATTATTTTCGGTCATTTTGCCAAATGAAATTTTGGGACAAGAGTCGGGATGCGAAAAACTTCTTGCGTGAGAAATACTGGTAAAATCCAACCACGGAACAGCAGAAAAATGAATGACATTTTCTCCGGAAACAGCCGGTAATAAGCTTTTTGAATTCCTTACATTTTCAATTTCCTGCAACGCTGTTTCGTAAAACTGTCTTTCATCTTCAAAATAATCCATATACGCAAAACCAAATGTGCCGTTGGGTCGGTTAATGGTTGGCGAAGCGTTTATGGTTGCAAAATCATAAGGTTGATTTTCAATGATTCTGTATCTAAAATTTTCTATTTCATTTGCCGCTTTCAAGGCTCTGTATAAGTAATACAAGAAAAAAGAAATGCCTTTTTCCTTTGCCTTTTGATAGGCAATTGTGCAATCCACTTTTACAGTTACACCAAAAAAGGGTTCTTCAAATTTTGAGAAGAAAAGGAAATGTTCTTTTCTGTTCCAATTGTCGAGGTCTATTAATTTTTTCATTTTAATTCTTATTTTTTTATCTAAGTACACGAAAAAGATTGTAATACAAAATTAATCATTTGGTAAAACCACAAAGGAACATAGGAGATATAGCATTAAGGCTGTAAAGCGGCACATAGTGTCCGCCACAGACGGACATCTATTATGTTACTAAAATGTTTCTTTTCGCAAAAAAACTTTACTTCCTATGTGTCTATCTCGTTATAAAACGAGACAAGTTGTGGTTTGAATTTCGTTATGTGTTTGTTGTCATGAATTAGTTTTTTTATTCAAAAAATTCTTTTGGGTAAATCACTTTTCCGTCCTTGTTTTTTAAGGCTTCAGGAATAAGTTCTATCGCCATACAATTTTCTTTAGGTGCTTCAAACGGAAGTGAGATATTGAAATGATGCAAAGGTTGATATCCATACTTTGGATAATAGTTCTCGTGTCCTAATAAAATAACAGATGTGTAGCCTAACTCTTTTGCTATGCGATGGGCTTTCTCAATCAATTTTTCACCAATTCCTTTCTTTTGAAAGTCCGGTAAAACTGCTACCGGAGCCAATGCTAAAGAAGTTGTTCGTTCTGTATGGGTCTCAATGATGATTTTTGTGAGCAGAATATATCCAACTATTTGGTGGTTTGCTTCTGCAACTAATGATAATTCCGGAATAAATCCTTCGGATTTTCTGAGTCGTTCCACCAAAAATTGTTCTTTTTTATCGCTTAAAATTTCATCACGAAATGCCTGCTCAATCAAATCAAACACAATCGGATAATCGGCAGAAGTTTCTTGTCGAATATTAATTTCCATGCTATTTCAGATAATTTAAAATCTCATTAATTGATTTCAATTGGATAAAATTTTCGTGTTGCAAATTGGTTTCGTGTTGTTCGTGTGTCCAAGTAACATGATATGGAATATGAGCCGCATTTCCCCCCATTTCTAAAACAGGAATAATGTCGGATTTGATGGAATTTCCCAACATTAAAAAGTTTTCAGCTTGGCAATCCAAATGTTTGAATAGCTTTTGATAATCACTCTCTTTTTTCTCGCTCATTATTTCAATATGGTGGAAGTAGTGTTCCAATCCGGAGTTTTTCAACTTTCTTTCCTGGTCTAACAAATCGCCTTTGGTGGCAACCACCAATTTATAATCGCCATTCAAGCTTTCCAAAGTTTCTTGTACACCTTGCAGCAATTCAATGGGTTTTTGCAGCAATTCGTGTCCAATTTCAATAATTTTATCAATGATATGTAAGGAAGCAGTTCTGTCTGAAACTCGGTTTGCGGTTTCAATCATACACAACAAAAAACCTTTGATTCCGTAACCGTAAAGATGCAAATTCTTCATTTCGGTTTTAAAAAGTTCTTGTGAAATGGTATGTTGCGGATGATAATTTTCAAGTAAAGTGCAGAATTGTTTTTCGGCTTCTTGAAAGTAGGGTTCGTTGACCCATAAAGTATCATCTGCATCGAAGGCAATGACTTTAATCTCTTTTTTCATTTCTTTATTTACTAAATTTGTGTTTATTACATGACAAAAAACACAATAACTCAATTCAAACGACATAGACACATAAGATGTATCATTTTTTGCGTAGAGAAATAGTAGTAACATACAATAGATGTCCGTCTTTGAGGGGTACTAAGTGCAACTATGCAGTCTTATTGCTATCTACACTATGTTTCTATGTGGTTTAATAAACAAATTATTTATGTGTCACGATTTTTGTCATGTACTTGGAAATTTGTGAATTGCAAAGTTCCGCAAAAGTAAATATAGTAAAAAGGACATTTGTCCCAAGCGTTTTATGTTAAAAACAAACGAAACATTTTTAAGCTATTTATCAGCACATTACGAAAGTCAAAATCGTAAAGAAAATATTATTATAAAAAAGTGTGGGAAGGGAGAAAGATTACTTTCTCAAAATAAAGCTTCTACAAAAGTGATGCTGATTGTGGAAGGAATTACCAAATGTTATTTTACCGAAGATAATGATAAAGAATATATTATTGAATTTTTAGGAAAAGGTGAAATTATTGGCGAAGTGGAATTGATTCGTAATATTCCTTGTCTGTGCACAATTGAAGCAATGACGGATGTATCTTATTTTGCAATTGATAAACCTTATTTTTCAGCACTGCTTAAAACAGATATTCAGGTGAATCATTTGTTGTTGGATAGTTTTGCCAAGCGGATTGTAGATACTGCAAGTAGAGCGTCTTATCAGCAATTATACACGGTTGAGCACAGTTTAACCAAGCTGATAGAATTACAAACCCAACAAAATATTTCCCTTTCAAAAGTAGAAATGGCTGCTTATTTGGGAATTACCGTAAGGACTTTGAACCGGGCAATGAAAAATTTTGAAGAATAAGCATTTTTAATGAATTATTGCGTTGGAATTGTTCTTATCGCCTTACTGATCACAGATGTCTTGGTAGAGATGAAGGCGCTTTTATTACAAATATTGAATAGGATTACTGTACAACTATTAGCATGACTTGTCCTGACTATTCGGGAAATGTTTCAAAGTAGCACTTCTGCCGCCAATTCGTTTAAGTCCATGTTACAGGTATGTATTTCTTTTCTGTCACAATTACCATTTCAGTTTTTGTCAGCCCAATGCAATGTGCCTTGTCAAAATGAGTGCAGTAAGCGAAGCTACTAAAAACACAATTTGCAAAATACTCCACTTTGATTTCTTATAAAGCATAAAGTGCCATAAAAACATGATGGGCCAATACCATAATGACCACCATGCAAACGCAGATTGTTCTTTGAATGCTGCCCAAATTATGAAAAGTGTCATAAAGTTGGCTCCTAATACTGTGCTTGCGAGGTAAGAGATCGTTTTCTTAAAACCTGTCTCCTGGTCTTTGCCGGATTTGACAAATGGCTCAAAGTCTGCGTCCATTGCCGTACGGAAGTTGGGAATTGACATTAGTGGCTTTATTGCGTAGGATAAACTACCAAATAAGCCCAGTAGTGAGATTAGTCCGAAGACTACCATTGCGGTGATTTCTGTTGTTGCCATATTATTGATTGTTTGATTTTTGAAATTGTTCGGTTTTTAATGGTTTTGTTAAATGATTTCTCTGTCTGAGATAATTTTTTCTATAAAAGTCAGCGATGAACTGTCCGCCCTAAAAAGGTTGCAACGAAGTGCGAACCATTGAGGTTGAGAACAAATCTTGTCCCCTGTTGTCAGCGGACAGTCCACCGTTGACTTTACAAACTGTCGGAATGAGCAGTCGTTCTACCATTGGCTATATCGTCCGGCATATTTGCGAAGGCACGGCATTTGAAAACCATCAGCCGAATTTACCTACAAAAGTTGATAGTAGTTCAACTGCTCAATTACTTCCTTTAGCCGTGCTTTTGCAATATGTTTGTTGGTGGCATTTTTTTTCTATTCATTCAGCCTGTTTTTCAAGTCCATTCGTTCGTGCAAAATTCTTGTTATCTCGATTGGTTTGTCATTAAACTTTCGATAAAAAATTATGTGCCGGTTTACTTTTATTCCATAAAGTTCATCTCTAATTCCATCATAATTTTTGCCCATGTCTGGGTCGTCTGCAATGTGTTGAAAATTTTCGAGTAACATTTTATAATACTTGTCAGCTTGTTTTTCAGACCACTTTTCAAATGTATAATCCCAAATTTTCGTCAAATCTTCAACGGCTTCATTCGTCAGTTCATAATTTGCCATTATTCCGCTTTTTCGCCTTTAATTCTTGAAGATGTTTTTTAGGGTCAAAATCGTAAGCGATTCCACTGTCAATTCCTTTTTGAATTGCATTTTTTAAGGCAATTACTCTGCTTTCTTCGTTCTCTAGAAGTCGAAGTCCGGCACGAATAACCTCACTCACATTTTTATAGCGTCCTGCTGATACTTGACTGCTTACAAATTGGTCAAAATAGCTCCCGAGTGATATGGATGTATTTTTCATTTTTTCAAACTTTCTTCAAAGTTACCAAATATTGGTAAACATTCAAATTGTTCAGTCAGAAATTTAAAGTTTGATTTTGAGTCTTTTATCGAGGAACGATGTACTATAAAATTACCACTAAGGGAAAACGCATTGGCTGAAGTGGCGGATAAAATGGACTGAAAGTTCAGTTTAGCACGACAGTTAGCCGATGTGTTTCCACAGAGCTAAATTAATTAAAAAAGCGAATGTGGAACATATTCGACGATGAAAAATGCAGAACGTTTCAATTTAGCACTTCACCCGCCATTTTGCCAATGTGATGTTGAACAAATGAAGCGAGGAATCAAAGCTCAAAAAGACAAGTTCATCCACTCCAAATCAGACTTCGCTGAAATAGCAAAAGCCAGATTAGGATTGGATATTAGCACCTGTCCCTGTTGCAAAACCGGTCGGATGGTTATCGTGATGCAGTTTGGAGCAAATGCACCGCCTGTAAAGATAAATGATCAGCGAAAACAAATAGAAAGTAATGATAAATAAGACCTGCAAATAGCGGAAAGGGCTTGCTATGCCCACAGATTAAGAAATGTAAAAAACAGAACAAAATCCGGCAGATAAAATAAAAAGCAGCACCCGTTTTAAAGAAAAATTAAGCCCCCCAAAGCTTTCAAAACCCACTTGCTTCCACCCCAAAACCACAGCAAGGAACACGTAAAAAAGTTTAAAACCTCATAACAACGGTCTGGCTACGTCCCGATGTCTTCAACATCGGGATCAACAAGATTACTGAGCTTGCCGAAGTAAAGCTTGCCGAAGTAAAACCGCAATTACCTCCCTTCGATCAGTGAAAACGCTACGCGTAGTTCCGCTGCGCTACGAAGCGTTTAAGGTTTATATGTTGTGGACTGCTATTTTTTGAGTTCTGGATCTGCTCCAACTTTTCCAACAAAAGCCTTTTCTCTATCTTTGTCAAATTCTTCCTTACCAAAATCTAATTCTAAACGAACCGCATTTCGTAGGTCAACTATTATATCTGGGCTAACAGATTCAAACATTATTTTTTTTAGTAGTTCTATAACTTTGGTATCTCTGCAAGAACAGGCAAGGTCATTAAAACATTTCCTTACTTCTTCTGTCGTAATTTTTCCGGGTTTAATCTCTCCGTCCTTTACATTGGGATATTTATAATTGCTTAATAAACTGTCAGCAATATTTAATGCATTAAAACAAGCTTCTCTTTTGTGTTTCCACTGTTCTTGGTTAATTAAGTCCTTTTACTTTAAATCATATTCAAATTTCTTGAATGTCTTATTGAACTTATGCAAAAAGAAGAGTTGATAGAGAATAACATTTATAAGTCCTGCTAATGTTATTGATAGTCCAATAATTGTTAAGATGTCCTTAAGTTCCATTTGTCAGTCTTTTTACAGTTGACCATAACGGTTTTGGCAGCTTTGCGAGGGCTGGGAAATAGAAGCACTAATGTTCAATTTAGCACTACTGCTGAATAGAAGTACAAATGTTGAATTTTGCACTTCGACCCAGCTCTTGCAAAACTGCTCGTTGAACAAAAGCTACGCTATCCATTCCAAGTTCAAATATACAATATAGATATGCAAATGTTATAATAAAAAGCAATGATAAATAAGACCTGCAAATAGAGGGAAGGGCTTGCTATGCCACCAGGTTACGAAATGTAGAAAAAAGAACAAAAATGGACATATAGAATAAAAAGCAGCACTGGTCTTAAAGAAAAATCAAGTCCCCAAAACTTCAAAACCCACTCACCGCCACCCCAAACCCACAGCAAGGAACACCCAAAAAAGTTATAAAACCTCATAACAACGGTCTGGCTACGTCCCTATGTCTTCCACATCGGGATCAACAAGATTACTGAGCTTGCCGAAGTAAAGCTTGCTGAAGTAAAGCTTGCCGAAGTAAAACCGCTGTTCCGCTGCGCTACACGCGTTTAAGGCTTATATGCTACAGGCTGGCGTTCTTTATCTGTCTCTTTTCGCTGTATTTCTGACTTTACTCTACTTCAAAAAACAGCTAAAAATAAGAGAAGAAAAAAAATTTTCTTTTGGAATGGTAGTGTAAGCTCCTCCCACATTTTGGCTTTAGCTTGGCTTTGTGCGAATGTGGGATGTGCTTACACGGTGGGTTGGATTACATAAAAATCACTTTCACTTTTATTGTCTTATTTTGGTTTAATTCAAAACTTGCTTTCTTAAAATTTGGTCTGTTGGTTAAACCGATTGTAGGATAGTTTGAAAAACCGATACCCTCTTTCGGTAAAATAAATCCTTTGTCAATTTTACCATTTTTATTTTCATCGTGGAGAATACTTACGGCATAAATTCCTTTCGGTAAGTTTGAAAATGTTATTTCAGCTTTTTCATTTTCAATCCTTGATTTATCCATTTTGAAATAGTTTTTATAATGTTCATCAGGGATTGAACCGTCTGAATTGTAAAGTGCAAACTGTACTTCTCCCTTTGAGTTTTGCAAGTTTTCGACTTCTACGGTTAATGTAAATGTATTTTGTTCTTTAGCCGTAAATGAAAGTAAGATTGTACTTACAATTAGCATTAATGAGATGATTTGTATAGGTTTCATTTTTTAAAATCTAAAGTTTAAAAGAGATGGCGATGTTGCCATATTCAAGCGTGTGACCTCCCTTGAAAGGTGCTGTACGCATTTTTTGCAGGAATGAGATTTTGAATTTTGATTGTTCATATACAATCCCAAATTCAGTAAAGGTGCTTAACCGTTCTATATCATCTTTATCCAATTTATATCCTTTTGTTGAATTTTTGAATCCTGATATTATTCCACCTTGTAATAAAGCATTGTAATAAATTAGTCTTACTGTTGGACTAAAAGTGAGATAAAGCTGATATTTCTTTTGGTTGTCATTTTTAGTAGGATTCCATAAATTGCTAACCCTTCCAATATTCATTGAAAGACCTGCTCCCATTGCATCATACATTGTGCCAGCATAGGTTTCTAAAACTCCTGAAATAAAAAGTTTTTCAGGTACATTGAAGATTTCTTTTTGCAATTTAATGTTGTAGTTAATCACAATATCGTTTCGGATTTGATTTTTCCAACCTTCCGGTTTTTGTGCATCAATTAATTTATGAACTGCGGTTTGTGTTTCTTCTGCAAAACTCAAAGGTCCCATAACGCCTAAAAGTAATTCGGTAGTTAATTTTATTTTCTTTGTATTATCATAAGAACTTAATGAATGGATTGCAAATAGTGCTCCGGCATAGGGACGGTCATTATAAAGAATAGAATCTGTGTCAATCCGTGAAGGAGTGAACATGTATTGAGCCACTCCCCAGCCGAAGACTTTTTTGTCATCTGATATTTTGAGTAATAATTTGGTTGGAAACATTTCTTTCGATTTAGTGCAATAATAATCTATCCTTAATCCATTTGTATAATATCTGTCTGTGCCACCTCCGGGGAAACTATACAAATCATTTTCAGTCATTACACTTAAATGTGTATTGTCATTTATATTTTGACCACTCACTTTAATACAGAAAGCACTTCCTACAAATAATATCACTAAAAACCTTTTCATCACAAAACTGATTGTATGTTATTAGGTTTTTTGCTGAATTTCTCCTTCATTCTATCCACTCCATAATACACCATTGGCACTAAATACACGGTTAAAGCTAATGAAGAAAGTAAGCCTCCGATAATTACCCAAGCCAATCCGTTTTTCCATTCAGCAGAAGTTCCTGTAGCTAAGGCAATTGGTAACATTCCGATTGCCATTGATAAAGTTGTCATTAAAATAGGTCGCATTCTGCCTTTGCTGGCTTGCACGATGGCTTCTTTGTAATGTTTTCCCTCGGCTTTTATTTGGTTGGTAAAGTCCACAATTAAAATGGAGTTTTTGGTTACTAATCCCATTAACATAATTAATCCCAACAATGCAAATACACTCAAATGACTTAACGATAAATTCAAGGCTAAAAATGCACCGATAGCTGCAACAGGAATGGCAAATAAGGCTACAAAAGGATAAACATAACTATCATACAAAGCAATCATTATCAAGTAAATTAGAATAAATGAAATAAGCAAAACAGAACCTAATGCACCGAAACTATCATTCTGACGCTTAATATCGCTACCCCAAGTCATTTCTATTCCGTCTGGCAACGGATTGTTTTTGATATGGGCAACCACATCATCAGCTACCGTTCCTGAAGGACGACCTAAAGCATCTGCCGTAAGTGTTACGGCTGGCTGGCGGTCTTTCCGCTCTAATAGTGAAGGAGAATTATCTTTTTCAATGTTTGCAATTTGTGAAACTTCAATCGGTATTCCTATCTGGTTTACGATATTTAATTGCTTGATATCATCTTCATTTTGCCGACTGAATTTATCCAGCCAAATGCGAACGGGATATTCTGTTCCGTCTTCGGTTAGTGTTGCGTCATCATTTCCAGTAAATGCAGTTCGCAAATTCATTCCCACATAAGCGGTATTTAATCCTAAGCGTTGCATTTTATCCTTATCGGGAATGATTTTTAGTTCAGGACTTCCTGCCTCCACCGATAAACGAGCATTGTCCGCTCCGGGGATTTTTTCGATAACGGTTTTTAATTCATCACCAGCTTGCGTTACTTGTTTTAAGTTGCTTCCACTTAATGTTATTTCTATTGGTGCAGTCCGTGGAACTAAGCCTAATCCCATTATGGAGAAATTTATACCTGAAAAATCTTTTTCTAAATCATCTCTCAATTTACGCATAAAAGTTTCGGTTGGAACTTTAGTAATTCCCGCCATTTTTAATTCTTCATTCTTCATTTTTAATTGAATAGTAAATTCCGTTTTATTGGCAGAACCCACTCCTAAACTACCCATTCCTGTACTTGGCCCACCCACATTACTAAACAAAGTGGCTACTTCGGGCTGTTGTAAGATGTAGGTTTCTATTTTTTCAGAAATGATATTGTTTTGTTCCAATGAAATGTTTTTGTCAAATTCTAATGCCATACGAAACTTTCCTTGGTCGCCTGTGGCAATTAATTCCTTCCCGATAATTCCTTGTTTCATCATTATTCCCGTTCCCACAAAAAGCAACAAAACAATACTTGTAAAAATGAGTTTATGCCTTAAAACCCAATTTAAAGATTTTCCATACCACTCAATAAAGCGATCTAATTGCTTTTCAAACCAAAGTAAAAAACGATTGAAAAAATTAGTGGGTTGTAAATTATCTTTCTCTCCAATGCGTGAAGCCAACCAAGGTGTTAAAGTAAATCCAACCAATAAACTGGTTAAAACGGTTACAATAATTACTACCGAAAATTGTTTGAGCATATCTGCTACAAACACTTGAAGAAATAAAATAGGAACAAAAACAACCACATCTACCAATGTAATTGAAACGGCAGAAAACCCAATTTCCATTCTACCTTCTAAAGATGCTTTTCTTTTTTCTTTGCCCATATCCAAATGGCGTTGGATATTTTCTAAAACTACGGTAGCATCATCCACCAAAACGCCAATAACCAAAGACATCGCCAATAGTGTCATTAGGTTCAGCGTGTAACCTAAAAGCCACATTGTACCAAATGCCGTAACTAATGAAGTTGGAATAGCTACCGCAACAATTAATGCGTTTCGGTAACTTCTCAGGAATAATAACATCACAAAAGAAACCAAGATAACTGCTAAAATTAAGTCAACAACCACTGAATTGACGGCTGAAATTGTGTTGTCCGTACTGTCATCTGTAACTACAAAATGAACATCTGCATTGGAATTGTGTTTTTCGATGGTTTGGAATTTTTCTTTGATAAGTGTAGAAACATCTACCGCATTCGCATCGCCTTGTTTCTTTATCATTAAACCAATTCCTGTCTTCCCGTTAAAACGACTATAGGAAGTAATTTCTTTAATGCCATCACTTACTTCGGCAATATCTTTTACATAAACCGGGCTTCCCGGAAAAGGCATTGCAATTTGTACATCTTGTATGGCTGTAATATCATTGTATTTCCCCACTAAACGAACAGAATTATTCTCTGTATCTGTTTGGACTTTTCCTGCCGGTAAATCTATTCCCGAACGATTAATGGCTTCTACTACCTGATACAAGGAGATTTTATAAAGTTTTAATTTTTCTTTATCGGCTTTTACTTGAATTTCCCTTTGTTCACCTCCCAAAATGGTAATTTCTGCCACCCCTTTAATCTGTTGAATTTGAGGAAGAAAATCATCTTTCATTTTCTGATAAAACTCCGTAGGTTTCAAATTACTTGTTGCACTTATGGACATTATCGGTAAATCATTAGGCGAGACTTTACTCATTTCAGGGCTCAAAATGTCTTTTGGCAAATCTTTTCGGATGTTGTCAATATAGCGTTGAGCATCCTGCATCGTTTTGTCTAAGTCCGTTCCATATTTTAAGTTGGCAATAATAACCGAAGCATTGGGCAACGATTTTGTAACCAAGTAATCTACACCCTCTAAATTAGAAAGTGCATCTTCAATTTTTCGGGAAACGGATGTTTCTACTTCGTTGGGTTCAGCACCCGGATAAATGGTTTTAATTACTACAACGGGTTGATTAAAATCGGGCATTAATTCATAGCTCAAATTAATAAATCCGATAATCCCCAAAAGGGCAAACACGCTGAAAAGGACAATAATCAGCGATGGCCGTTTGATAGATATTTCGGTAATATTCATGTTGTTCAATCAAAAATTAAAAA
>JBDHYK010000088.1:0-12015 GCA_039811305.1 Niabella sp. | reverse complement strand
GTTTTACTCCAACTCTATTAAAATTCCTTTACAGCAGGAATTAGCCAAAAAATTAGGCGAGGTGTCGGGGAAAGAAGACTATCAGTTGTTTCTCTGCAATTCGGGTGCTGAGGCCAATGAAAACGCATTAAAGCTGGCATCTTTTCACAATGGTCGAAGAAAAATTGTGGCTTTCAAAAAGGCGTTTCACGGCCGTACCTCACTGGCGGTAGCTGCTACCGACAATAGAAGCTACGTGGCACCGGTAAACGAAACCAGCCATGTTGACTTTTTGCCCTTCAATGATGAACCAGCTCTTCAAGAGCATTTCGACAAACACGGGCAGGAAATCTCGTCAGTAATTATTGAAGGAATTCAGGGGGTTGGCGGTATTAACGTTGCCAACCCGTCGTTTTTAAGATTAATACGCAGTCTTTGCGACAAACAGGGTGCTGTATTTATTGCAGACAGTGTTCAATGTGGCTACGGAAGAACTGGAAAATTCTTTAGCCACGACTTCTCTGGCGTGAATGCCGATATTTATTCCATGGCCAAAGGTATGGGAAATGGATTCCCGGTTGCTGGTATCATCATCGCACCCCATATTCAACCAAAGTATTTTCAATTAGGAACAACATTTGGTGGCAATCATCTTGCCTGTGCAGCCGCATTGGCTGTTTTAGAAGTGATAGAAGAAGAAAATCTTTTGGCTAATGCTTCCAGAGTCGGGAATTTTCTACAAGAAGAACTGACCAAAATATCAGAACTTCAAAACATCAGAGGCAATGGATTGATGATAGGATTTGATGTGCCCGAACATCTGGCCAGCCTTAAAAAGAACTTATTGGCTCACCAACGTGTTTTTACGGGCGAAGCAAAGCCCCATGTAATTCGTTTGTTGCCATCGCTCGCATTATCACAAGATGATGCAGCGCAATTTATCCACAGAATAAAAGCAGAGATCGGCGTAATGACAGGGGCTGTACCTGTGCAATAGATTGATTTTGATATTTTTACAATGAAAAATTGTTTTTTGAACCTATTCATTTCTGTAATTCTGAATCACTAATTATTCTTCCCCATGTCCTTACTAAAAAATAAAAACTTTGTGAGTGTAAATGATGTTACCGATATCAATGCACTGGCCGAAAAAGCGCTTCAATATAAATCGCAACCCTTCAAAGATCGTTCTTTGGGAGAGGACAAGCGGATCGGTTGCTTGTTTTTAAACCCAAGTATGCGTACAAGACTGAGTACACAGGTAGCCGCTCGCAACCTGGGTATGGAACCCATTGTATTTAATGTTGGCAGCGAAGGCTGGCAATTGGAGTTTGAAGAAGAAGCGATTATGAGTGGTAGCAAATCGGAACACGTAAAAGACGCCGCTCCCGTTTTTGGCAAGTATTTCGATATTCTGGCCATACGTACCTTCCCCTCGCTGGCAAATAAGGAAGATGATTACAGCGAGCTATACATCAACCAGTTTATTAAATATGCTGGCATCCCAATAGTTAGCTTAGAAAGTGCCACCCTGCATCCTTTACAGTCCTTTACAGATTTGATTACCATAAAAGAAACTTTTCACGAGAAGCGCAAACCCAAAGTAGTGCTAACCTGGGCGCCTCATGTAAAGGCGCTTCCCCAATGCGTTGCCAATAGTTTTTCGCAATGGATGACAGCCTGGGACAAAAGTTTTGAAAACGTAAACGAAGGGGTTGACTTTGTAATTACCCATCCCGAAGAATACGAATTAGATGAGCAGTTTACACAAGGGGCAATTATTGAACACAATCAAAACAAAGCGCTTGAAGGGGCCGATTTTGTGTACGTAAAAAACTGGAGTACCTATACCGATTACGGAAAAATCTATTGTAACGATCCTGAATGGATGCTGACATTGGAAAAACTAAAACTTACCAATCAGGCAAAAGTGATGCACTGCCTGCCCGTGCGTAGAAATGTGGAACTAAGCGATGAAATATTAGATAGTGTCCACAGCTTAACCACACAGGAAGCCGGCAACCGGGTTTGGGCTGCTCAGGCCGTTTTATCAGAAATCATTGGGTAAAAGTATATGGAGAAACTATTTGTTATAAAAATTGGCGGCCACGTAATTGATAACCCAGAAGCTCTGAGTTCTTTTCTGAAAGATTTTGCATCAATTTCCGTAAAAAAACTGCTCATTCACGGTGGGGGAAAAATTGCCACAAAAATTGGCAATGAGCTGGGGATCGCCTCAAAATACATAAATGGCCGCCGTATTACCGATGACGCAACCATAGATTTGGTAACCATGGTGTATGGCGGCCTGGTGAATAAAAAAATGGTAGCACAATTACAGGCTTTGCAATGCAATGCTTTGGGCTTAACGGGTGCCGATGCCAACATTCTTCCTGCTACAAAACGACCCGTTCAGTTACCCAATGGACCCGGTACTGAGAAAGTAGATTTTGGCTGGGTTGGCGATATCAATAATACACAGGTGCCAGAGCAAAATTTAAAACTGCTAATGGATGCTGGGTTCGTACCGGTGATTGCCCCGCTCACCCACGACCAACAAGGGCATATCTTAAATACAAATGCAGATACCATTGCCTCGTCGGTAGCTATAGCACTTTCAAAATTCTACAGGGTACGTTTAGTGTATTGTTTCGAAAAAAAAGGAGTACTGGAAGATGTGGCCGATGAAAATTCTGTGATAAATAGAATTGACAAGGAAAAGTACGCATACCTCTTGGAAGCGCAGAAATTGTTTGAAGGGATCATCCCTAAGATAGATAACGCGTTCTCTGCAATAAGCGCAGGCGTGCAGGAAGTGGTAATTGGTGATGCCCGTGATATCGTAAAGAACACTACCGATACCACGTCCGGCACGTTGATTGTGTAAATAATTGTTACGAATTAGGACATTCCATGGAAAAATTAGTTCAAAAATCTACAGAATTTTTAAAACAATTGATTCAAACCCCCTCTTTTAGCAAGGAGGAAGCTGAAACGGCTACTTTGATTACCGACTTTTTTAATGCTGAAGGAATCGCTTGTGAACGAATCTACAACAATATAATTTGCAAAAACAAATTCTTTGATGCTACAAAACCTACCCTTCTTTTAAATTCGCATCACGATACCGTAAAGCCCAACCCCAACTACACCCGAAACCCATTTGAACCCCTTGAAACCGATGGAAAGCTTTATGGACTGGGTAGCAACGACGCAGGAGGCTGTTTGGTAGGGTTAATGGCAACTTTTCTTCACTATTACACACATGAACATTTAAAATACAATCTTTTGTTTGTGGCCAGCGCCGAAGAGGAAATCAGCGGACGAAACGGTATTGAAGCTGTGATTCCTGTTTTACCCGCTGTGGAGGCTGCAATTGTAGGCGAGCCTACCTTGTTGCAAATGGCTGTTGCCGAAAGAGGACTGATGGTATTGGATTGTACCGCCCAGGGCAAACCTGGGCATGCAGCACGAAAAGAAGGAGAAAACGCAATTTCCAAAGCAATTGAAGACATTATTTGGTTTCATTCCTACAAATTTGAAAAAGCATCACCCCTGTTAGGAGAAAATAGAATGACCGCAACGGTTATTGAAACCGAGAATAAAGCCCATAATGTGGTGCCCGGTACCTGTAACTTTGTTGTGGATGTGCGGGTAAACGAACTCTACACCTTTGAAGAAGTATTAAACGAAATAAAACAGCACATCCGTTCTGAAATAAAACCCCGAAGTACCCGATTGCGATCTACATTTATTAGCAACGATCATGTCTTAGTAAAAGCCGGTACGGAGATGGGAAAAACGTATTATGGTTCTCCCACTACTTCCGACAAAGCTTTAATGCCTTTTCCAGCGCTAAAAATAGGCCCCGGCGACAGTGCCCGTAGCCATAGCGCCGATGAGTATATTTATCTACAGGAAATTGAAAAAGGTATTCGGGATTATATTGAATTAGTAAATAAAGTCTGCAAATAAGAAGAAAAACAGCTTACACCAGGCTCAGTCCGATACAAACGTTTAAAATATAGCTTGGATTTAGTTTCTTTGTAGCTGATACAAAAAGAGAAGATGAAACTTTGGAAAAAAAATACCGAGTCGCTAAAAGAAGTTGAAATCTTTACGGTGGGAAAAGATCGGGAAATGGATAGGTATCTGGCCCGGTTTGACGTGCTGGGATCGCTGGCACATATTCAAATGCTGGAGTCGGTGGGGTTACTAACAACGGAAGAACTGCACCTGCTGCAATCCGAGCTGAAACGTATTTATAAAGCCATCCTGGCCGAAAATTTTGAACTTCAGGACGATGTAGAAGATATTCACTCCCAGATAGAACTACTGTTGACAGAAAAGCTCGGCGATGTAGGCAAGAAAATACATAGTGCCCGCAGCCGCAACGATCAGGTACTTGTAGATATAAAATTGTTTCTACGTGCCGAAATTGAAAACTTAGTTCAAAGCGTTCTTTCGTTTTTTGAATTGCTACAAACCCAGAGCGAACAGTATAAAAGCTATTTATTGCCCGGTTACACCCACCTGCAGTTGGCCATGCCCTCTTCCTTTGGATTATGGTTTGGTGCTTATGCAGAAAGTTTGGCAGACGACCTGATCTCCCTGAAAGCCGCATTCGACATTGTGAACAAAAATCCACTGGGTTCAGCAGCCGGGTACGGATCCTCCTTCCCTATTAACCGGCAGATGACAACAGATTTATTGGGATTCGCTTCGCTCAACTACAATGTAGTGTATGCACAAATGGGTCGTGGCAAGGCCGAGCGGGTGGTAGCACAGGCAATGGCCAATATTGCTGATACGCTTGCTAAGATGAGCATGGACATGTGTTTGTACCTGAACCAGAATTTTGGCTTTGTGAGTTTTCCGGCAGAACTTACAACCGGAAGCAGCATCATGCCCCACAAAAAAAACCCCGATGTGTTTGAAATCATCCGATCGCATTGCAACCGCATCAAAGCATTGCCCAATGAGGTGATGATGATGACCACCAATTTGCCTTCGGGCTACCATCGCGATCTTCAGTTGCTGAAAGAACATCTGTTTCCGGCGTTTAAAATCTTACAAGACTGTATTGAAATGGCCGGGCTGATGTTGAGTAATATTGAAGTAAAAAAAGACCTCCTGAAAAACGATAAGTACAAATATCTGTTTACCGTAGACCAGGTGAATCAATATGTTATGGAAGGAATGCCTTTTCGGGATGCTTATTTAAAAGTGGGAAAAGCCGTTGAAGACGGTACCTACACGGCCCCCACAGCTACAGAATCGGTTCTAAATGCCCATGAAGGCAGCATCTATAATCTTTGTAACCAATCAATTAAAACATTAATGACCCAAACGGTGGCAGAATTTAATTTTGAACAAATTAACAAAACCCTCAATCAATTAATTAAGTAAGATATGAAGAAGTATTCCTGGTTTTTTCTGATGATAGCCGTGGCCAGCCTCATTTCCTGCAGTCCTAAAACGGCTTCTGTTTTTAACGGCAAAAATCTTAGCGGCTGGACAGCTCATGGAACTGAAAAATGGTATGTGGATAAGGGCGAGTTAGTATGCGAAAGTGGCCCCGATGCGCAGTATGGCTATCTTTCAACCAATAAAAAGTACAAAAATGTTGATTTCAGCGTTGATTTTATGCAAGAGGCCAATGGTAACAGCGGTGTGTTTTTTCGCTCCTCAATAGACGGCGTTAAGATCAGTGGTTGGCAGGTAGAAGTAGCGCCATTAAATCTGCATACCGGAGGGATCTACGAATCCTACGGCAGGGGCTGGCTGATTAAGCCAAAGAGCGAAGACGAAAAATGGCTGAAACCCGGCGAATGGAACACGCTGCGATTCAGAGCAATCGGTGATGAAGTAACCACCTGGTTGAACGGCCACCAGATGGTATCTATTAAAGACGCCAAAATTGGTGCTGCCGATGGTTTTATTGCGTTACAAATACACGACGGGGGCGGCATTAAGGTACGGTGGAAAAATTTTCGAATAAAAGAACTGAAATAGGAGCCAATTTGCTTTGCCTGTACTTCTATCCAGCCAGTTGATATTATTAAAGCTACGAACGAAACCGTCTTTCTTACACAATTTGTCCCAAACTACCCAGGCGGTTAATGGATCCGGGCTCTCCTTTTTCCCGAACAGTTGGGGCAACTCCTCAATGTATTGGGTGCACCCACAAGCAGTCAATTAAAATTTTATGTCTCGGGCATAAACCTTTCAACTGGTGATGCCATAAATCCTAAATTTGCACCCTATGACAAGTACAGCAATCAGACAGCAGTTTTTAGACTTTTTCCGCAACAAAGGTCATCAAGTTGTAGCCTCGGCCCCAATTGTGGTGAAGAATGACCCTACGCTTATGTTTACCAACGCGGGCATGAACCAGTTCAAGGATTATTTTTTAGGAAACAAACCCGCTCCCTACCCCCGCGTGGTGGACACACAAAAATGCTTGCGGGTGAGTGGGAAGCACAATGATCTGGAAGAAGTAGGTGTAGATACCTACCACCATACCATGTTTGAAATGCTGGGCAACTGGAGCTTTGGCGATTATTTTAAGGCCGATGCCATCGCCTGGAGTTGGGAGTTACTTACCGAAGTGTTCAAAATTGAAAAGAATCGCCTTTATGTAAGCGTATTTGAAGGCGATGCAACCGAGGGGTTGCCTTTTGACCAGGAAGCACACAAAGAGTGGAAAAAGCATATCGCAGAAGACCGCATCCTAAAAGGAAAGAAAAAAGACAATTTTTGGGAAATGGGCGAAACCGGCCCCTGTGGCCCTTGTTCAGAAATTCACGTAGATTGCAGGTCGGATGCCGACAGAAATGCAGTAGATGGAAAAACATTAGTAAACGCCGACGACCCGCAGGTGATAGAAATTTGGAATAATGTTTTTATCCAGTTCAACCGAAAAAAAGACGGAAGTTTGGAGCCGCTGCCTGCCAAACACGTAGATACCGGTATGGGATTTGAACGTTTGGTACGTGTGTTGCAGAATAAATCCAGTAATTATGACACAGATGTTTTCACCGGAACCCTGGCAGCAATAGAAAAAATCACCGGCAAAATCTACGACCCGGCTGCTACACCTGAAACCGAAAATACAACAGCAGGAAAAAAATGGAAGGAAGCTGTGGCATTTCGAGTGCTTGCCGACCATATCAGAGCCATCTGTTTCACTATTGCAGATGGTCAATTACCTTCCAACACCGGCGCCGGTTACGTAATCCGCCGAATTTTAAGACGAGCCGTACGTTATTACTATTCCTACTTAGAGTTTCAGCATCCTTTATTGCACCAATTGGTACCCGTACTGGCTACACAGTTTGAAGAAGTGTTTCCCGAACTTAAAAAGCAGGAACTGTTTGTAAGTAAAGTAATCCACGAGGAAGAAGAAGCCTTTTTAAGAACCGTGGAAAAAGGGCTGAAACGAATTGATGATATTATTAAAACCTCCAACCAGGTTATTGACGGGAAAAGTGCTTTTGAACTTTATGATACCTATGGGTTCCCTGTGGATCTTACGCGCCTGATCGCATCAGAAAATAGCCTGAGCCTCGACGAAGCAGGGTTTGAGTTGGAAATGCAACAACAGAAAAGCCGTAGCCGTGCTGCCACAACAATAGATACCGAAGACTGGCAGTTGGTAGGAGCGGACGTACCGGTAAAGTTTGTAGGATATAATGATTTAAATGTTACAACCCATGTAATTAAATATCGAAGAATAAAAGCGAAAGGCAAAGAGCAATACCAGATTGTTTTAGCCGAAACTCCGTTTTACGCTGAAAGTGGTGGTCAGGTGGGCGACAAAGGAACGCTTACAACAGCAACAGGGACTACTATAAATGTGGTAGACACTAAAAAAGAAAATGACCTGATTATTCACTACGTGGATATACTACCCGATTCTGTGGAAGAACCTGTTGTAGCAGTGGTTGATTTTCAGAACCGGTTGAATACGATGTACAACCATACCGGCACGCATTTATTGCACGCAGCGCTGCGCCAGGTTTTAGGAACCCATGTGCAACAAAAAGGATCTTTGGTATCGCCCGAACTCTTGCGTTTTGACGTTTCTCATTTTGCAAAAATAACCGATGAAGAATTGCGCCAGGTAATGCAACTGGTAAATGAAAAGATAAGAGATAATATTTCGGTTGTGATTAAGGAAATGCCTAAAGAGGAAGCAATGCAATTAGGGGCAATGGCTTTGTTTGGCGAAAAATATGGCGATACGGTGCGCGTTGTGATTGCTGATCCCGATTTTTCGGTGGAGCTTTGTGGGGGCACTCATGTAGCTCAAACCGGCATGCTTGGAATGTTGGTGATTACCTCCGAAGCTGCTATAGCCGCCGGGGTTCGTCGTATTGAGGCCCTTACCGGTCCTTTGGCATTTCGATATGTGAGTGAAAAAATTCAGCAGAACAGGTTGGTGGCTGATTTACTGAAGGGGGGCGACCCGATTAAGGCCGTGGAAAAGCTATTGCAGGAAAAGGCAGTCCTAGAGAAAAAAGTAGAGGTATTGGAAACAAAAGAGCTGGCCGCCATTCGAAAAAATTTGTTAGAAAAAGCAGAACAAATAAATAAGATCCATTTTATAGGAGGCATCGTAGAGGTAAGCCATGCCGATGCATTGAAAAGGTTATGCGGCGATTTGAAAAATCACTTTACCGCTCAGCAGAGTACAAAAAGCGCAGCACCCAACGAGGGTGATTTTATAGCTGTTTTGTGTGCCCAAATTGCCGGGAAGGCATCTGTGGCTATCGCCATTTCTGATCATGTGGTGGCCTCCAAAGGATTAGATGCCGGAAGCCTCATTAAACAACAGGTAGCTCCGCTGATTAAGGGCGGTGGCGGCGGGCAAAAGTTTTTAGCAACAGCCGGAGGCCAGGACGCCGGCAACCTAAAGCAGGTAATTGAAAAAATTAGGAGCCTGATCGTTTAACATGCCCTTAGAATCCTCCTTTGCATGCTCCCTTTCTGCCTGCAGCTTCTTTTAGGCTGATTTAGAAAACAAGATCTTCGTACCATGTGAAGAAGCTGAAAATTAAGTGCCCGAATAGGCCAGTGTAGCAGAAAAATGCACCCGTGTGCAGAGTTGCCTTTTATAAGCGATTCACAATAGATGCCTGCACCTGTTTCATTTCTTCCTCTGATAAATTTAGTTTTGGTTGTACAAAATTGATGTCATTTGCATCGTTGAGTGGGATTAAATGGATATGAGCGTGCGGCACTTCAATACCTACAACGGCCATCCCACAACGGTTACATTCAAAGGAACTTTCAATTGCTTTAGCAATAGGGCGGGCAAAAACCAACATTTCTGCAAGATAAGTTTCCGGCAGGTCAAACAAGTTGTCCGTCTCAATTTTCGGGATGACCAGCGTATGGCCTTTGCGCAGCGGAAAAATATCTAAAAAAGCATAAAATTTTTCGTTTTCCGCTATTTTATAACTTGGAATTTCTCCTGCAATAATTTTTGAAAATATTGTCATAACAATTTGAATATTAAATGAGTAAAAAGGGATCCGTTTAAAAATACCGTTAAAGTTAAACCGAAAACTCAGAAATAAAAAGTTTTCGATGAAGGGAGGCCTGAAGATGTTCGGAAATTTTATTACTTTTCACACATGAATTGTCCAAAATCATTTTCTCAAGGTTTCCGGAAGGTGAAACGCACAGTAAACCACCTGTAAACAGCAGGTTGATAAGAATTTTGGCTCTTCTTCATGATACCAACGAGCGGGGTTAGAACCTTAAAAACAATAAAGAAAAGAGTTGCACATGAAATTTGTTATTGCTGCTGTTTACGATAATTACATCAATGCTCATTTGGCAATGGGTCTTTTGGAGCAACAACACATCAATTGTTGGCTCAAAGATGAAATGACGGTAACGATAGATCCCATACTAACCAATGCGATTGGGGGAATAAAATTGATGGTAGCAGAAGTTCAGTTGGAAAGAACACTTCAAATTTTACAGGACACAAAACAGGCATTCAATCAACGCCATCCCTGCCCGCATTGCGGCTCCACCAATATTGAGTATATCAGCACCCCCAGAAAAGTATCTAATTGGCTGGGGACCTTTGTGAGCGCTGTTTTAGGGGTGGGTTCGGCAACACCCATTGATAAAGTATATCACTGTTTTGATTGTGGGTTTGAATTTAATGATGAGTAATTCTTCTCAGTTTGTAAAATAAAACCGATCCATTTGGAAAAAGTAATCGCCTATTTTTCAACTCTCGACCAGCGCCCTCTGGAAAGAATGGCCCTGCTGGTGGGGGGCTTGTTGTTTTTTTGGATTCTGGAGGGAGCCATCCCCCTGTTATATTTGAAATATAAAAAGACTAAGTTTGCTCATGCACTGGTCAATTTTGGCTTTACTGTCATTCATCTCATTATCCACACGGGTCTTGCTGTGTTTATAGTAATGCTTTCCGATTGGTGCCGGCAGGCAAACTGGGGAGTTATTTACTGGGTTCAGGCAAATTTGTGGGGATCCATCGCCATAGGTATTTTAGCTTTGGATTTCAGCAGTTGGCTGGTACATTGGGTGATGCACAAAAACGCCTGGCTTTGGCGTTTTCATCTCATTCATCACACCGATAATAAAGTGGATGTAACTACCGGTCTGCGGCACCATCCCGGAGATAGTATTTTACGCGGAATTTTTTTCTTATTGTTGATTTTTGTAAGCGGCGCTCCCATGTACAGCGTCATGATGTATCAGACGCTTGTAGTGGTGGCTACGGCTTTTACTCATGCCAATATTCGGCTACCTGCCGGGCTCGACAGGTTCTTAAGCTATTTTTTAATTTCGCCCAATATGCATAAAGTGCACCACCACTGGAAACAGCCTTATACCGATACAAATTATGGCGCCGTTTTTTCTATCTGGGACAGATTGTTCAATACCTTCAGTGCCCTGCCGGTTTCAGAAATTCGTTATGGACTGGACTGTTGTTACCCAAACGAAAAAGACGAAGATTTTTTGAGCCTGATGAAAGATCCATTTTTAAAACGAATTCCTTCAAAGAACGAAGAAGAATAAGAAATACTTCTTTGATTTCGCTACAAAGAAGCAAGAAATGAAATATTTGGTAAAACGTATTAAAATATGCAGAAGAAAATAATTGCCGTTATACCCGCACGCTATGCTGCCAGCCGGTTTCCTGCAAAGTTAATGCAGTTGTTAGGGGGCAAGCCTGTAATTGTACATACCTGGGAAGCGGCATTGAACAGCCACCTCTTTGATGATGTAATTGTTGTTACCGATAGCGATATTATTTTTAATGAAATTACCCATCGGGGAGGAAGTGCGATGATGAGCGTAGGGCAGCACGAAAGCGGCACCGACCGGATAGCCGAAGCCGTAAAAGACCTGGATGTTCAAGTAATTGTGAACGTACAGGGAGATGAGCCCTTTATTCAGAAAGAACCTCTAAGCAAATTAGTACAATTATTTCAGAAGGACGAAGTAAAGGTAGCTTCTCTCATGCGGCGGTTTGAGAGCAAAACAGATGCCCAAAACCCCAATATGGTAAAAGTAGTTACAAACAAAAATGGGAAAGCCCTCTATTTTAGCCGTAGCATCATTCCCTACCAGCGCGATGCAGGTTTTGAAACGGACTATTTTTTACACGTAGGCGTTTATGGGTTTACCAAAGAGGCATTGCTGGCATTTACCAACTGGCCGCAAAGCCGCCTGGAGCAGACCGAAAAATTAGAACAACTGCGTTTTCTGGAAAACGGGGTAGATATTTTTATGGCTGAAACATCCTACAAAAATATCGCAATAGATACTCCTGATGATTTGATTGCGGCTGAAAAAATTCTCATAGAAAAAATCGAACATCCACAAAACTGACAGGGACAAAAGCCTAATTGCAGAATCCAATACCACCCGCCTACTGCAAATAAAAGAAGAAAGGCTAATAACAAGAATTGTGAATTCCTGATTAGCCTTTCTCCTTTGAACTACAGATAGCCCCAGCCTACTTCCTGGTTGTTTTACAGTGTG
>JBDHYK010000087.1:0-12123 GCA_039811305.1 Niabella sp. | reverse complement strand
CTTGATGTGGTAAAAAAATACAGTTCCAAAGGACTAACAGGCGTTTTTCATTGCTTTAGTGGAGATCTGGAATTGGCAAACTCTATCCTGAGCGAAGGGTTTTATTTGGGTATTGGCGGGGTTCTCACTTTTAAAAATGGTGGATTGGCTGAGATTCTTCCCCATATTCCTATGGATGCATTGATTCTTGAAACAGATGCGCCCTATCTAGCTCCCGTACCTTACCGGGGCAAAAGAAATGAGCCTGCGTATATTCCGATAATTGCAAAAAAACTGGCAGAAATAAAAAATATACCGGTAGAAGAGGTGGCAGAAATAACTTCCCGGAATACTCAAAAATTATTTAATTTAACGACTTAGAAACCCTACCTTTGCCAGCCTGTTTTTACGGAGACCTGCTCGAGTGGTTGAAGAGGCACGCCTGGAAAGTGTGTATACCCCGAAAGGGTATCAAGGGTTCGAATCCCTTGGTCTCCGCAAATTTCATTGAATCTCAATGTTTTATAAAATAAAACACCAATTACGTTGCTAATATTTGCTTATTAGCTGCAACATTTCGTTAAAAAACACCAGAAGCACACTTTAGCATTGAATACAAAACGACCAGGTTATAATAAAGGACTTTTCCTTTGCCTGTCAGGCAACCAAGTTTGCTGGTTTGTGGGCATTCGCTGTAGCTTTCGGGGAAACTTTTTCTAATATGAGTTCCATTTTTTTTGAATTCCCCTCTTGTGTAAGTCGCTGATGCTACTTCTCTAATCTTGAATACAAAATTTCACGTCCCCTATGTTTCTATAAATTCTTCTCTTTGTCCTTTTCTGCAATCGTTCGCACAGTTGGCCAAATTGTCTTTTTAAATCCAATCAATTGTTGGGCCTGAGCAATTTACGCAACAGCTCCGGAGAGAGTTACTAACTTATTGAATTAGAACTGTATTTGAGAACACATGGTACTCGCCCGGCAGTAACGTAAGGGTATAGGCAGGGCTGCCTAAATTTAAAACCTGATTCCCATTGGCTGCATCGTACCAGGTTCCTGCAGTTCCAAAATCCAAAGTTGCCTGCTGGGCGGTTACATCAAAATTTCCTACCACAATCACTTTGTTGGCTCCTTCTCGTAAAATCATAAACTTTATCGGGCCGGAAAAGTTGTAACTAAGATTGGTGGTTCGGAAAATAGAATTGTTCTTTTTTAGTAGGATACTCCTTGAAAATGCATTTCTTAAGGCAATTCTGTTGGGTTGGGCGTTGTAGTTCCAAAGAACGGGCTTCTCTCCTGTTCGCCCATTTTGGTCAATAGAAATATCATATCCCAGTTCTCCAAACTGCCAAAGCATTTTAGGCCCAGGCATTGCAAATAGAAAAGCGGCACAGAGTTCCTGTCTTTTCAGGGCTGTGTTCAATTCTTTAATATTGTAGCTTCCCGATGTGTTCCCGTAATTAACATTTTTAAACATCATCCGTTCCTCATCGTGGCTTTCCATGTAGGATACTAAGTTGTCGGGTTTGGTAAACCCATGGGTAGAATAGATCCCCCTGTTAAAATCTGATTTTGGCAGCCAACCCATAGAGGCTTCATTAAAACTAAAATTTAAATTGTTCCAGAGCATCATTCCTTCTGCTGATAATTCTTTTTCTTCCTTGTCTTCCGCAAAATGTTCCAGAATTACGTAAAAATCAGGGGCTATGCTTTTGATAAAATTGTTGTAGTCTTTCCAGATGGCAATCCTGCCTGCATCATAACTACTCCAGGCATTGACGGCCGATTCTGAGGTCCCATAATTCGTTTGAGTAAAGCCTTTAGACAAATCAAACCTGAATCCATCTACCCGGTACTCCTGCATCCAGAATTTTACCACATTTTTCACAAAAGTTTTTGTTGCCGGGCTATCGTGGTTGAAATCGAACCCAACGTTGTAAGGATGCATGGGATCCACATTAAACCAGGGGCTATTAGCAGCCGGTTTTTGATTGGCCGCATCAAAATACAATTGTACCATTGGCGACTGGCCGAATGAATGATTTAAAACCATGTCCAGAATCACTGCAATTCCTTTGGAATGACAGGCATCTATGAAAGCCTGTAATTCTTGTTTGGTGCCATAATATTTGTCTGGCGCGAAATAAAAGGACGGATTATAACCCCAACTGGAATTACCTTCAAACTCGGTAACGGGCAGTAGTTCCACTGCGTTAACACCAAGGCGGCTCAGGTAAGAAACCGTGTCTTTCAGTGTTTTAAAATTATTAGCAGCCATAAAATCACGCAGGTGCAATTCATAAATAACCAGGTCATTTTTTGCAGGTCTGCTAAAACCGGAGTTTTGCCAGGTGTATATTGCCTGATTTGCTTTCAGAGTGCTCACTATTCCCGTGGTTAAACCGGTAGGGTAAGTTCCAAAATTGCTGTTGTTGGCGGCAGGAATATTTTTATCGTTGTTCGGATCCAGTATTTTTTCTGAATAAGGATCTGCAATTTTTAGGGTGCCGTCAATCAGGTATTGATAGGAATATTCTTTGTTTGGGTCTAACCCGTCTATTTGTACCCACCAGGTGTTGCGATCGGCGGAGCGCTTCATAAACGTACTGGATGTAGGCTGCCAGTTGTTAAAATCTCCTATGACATTGACAAAATTCTTCTGAGGGGCAAAAAGGGCAAAAATGGCCGAGGCACCATTGTTGATGAACGTAACGCCGTTTTCTTTAGCACCAGCGGGCAAGTCAGCAGTTTGCACAGACCCGCCTGTGATGAAAGAGAAAGAAGCTTCTGCTACACTACCATTTGCAGCTACCTTAACAGTCTGTAAACCACTGGCGGAAGTAGCTTTTCCACTTATTTTGGTAGCACTGGCAGCGCTGGCAAAGCTTGCACCATTCAAGGTTAAGGCGAGATTGGCTGCTTGAGAGGAATAAGCGGTTACGGTAAATTCCTGTCCGGAAGAAGAAACAGAAATGATTGGTTTCGGATCAAACATAGGCTCCATCTCAGGTTCTGCAAACCGTACATTCAACGAGGCGGCGGCATACAAAGGCAAATAGATATCGCTGGCATCTTTATTTCGGGCAACAGTATTGCCATCTGCTGTCCGGAACAGAACCGCTATTTTTAAAATGGTTTCTCCGGCCGGCACTCCAAAATATACCCTTGGGTTTATGTCAAATGTATATTTTCCTGACGACTGTCGTGTCATTTTTGTGGAGGCTGGTGGGGCAGTGTTCCAATCGTATTTAACATATTTCCAGTCCGAGGCGTTGACGCTTTTATTGGTGATCACTCCTGCAAAAAGATACACATCTCCAGTAAATCCGCTTAAAGCACCATTGCCCCTGGAAGGATCAAAAATGAGGGAAAAACTTTCATCGGGTGTAGGAAACAGTTTATTACTGGAAACCAAACCGGCGATCACCGGGGTTTCCTCTACGGGTGGCTTTGGTGGCTCAGGCGTAGGAGTAACCTTTGTTTTTTTACAAGACGCCAGTACCAGTATGGAGAGAAATAGCAAAAAATATCGTTTCATAACAAGAATAATGTGTACTTAGTACACAAATGTAGGACTATTTTCCAAACTTTCGCTATTTTTTTCAACAATTTTCTCAAATGTTGAACAGACCGACTTATTCCTTTTTAATTTTTGATCAATCAGGAAGTGGCCACTTTGGGCCCTCTGCTCATGAGGAGCCAACCTAATTATTCGCGTTGGAAGTTGTCAGGCGTCTAAGTGAATGCTTAGTTTATTTCAATAACTTTAGCAACGCTGCAATTTTTTGAAACACTTCTGTATTTTCATACAAACCTGTAAATAACTCAGCTTTGGGGCCAAAGGCATAAACGGGTACCTGAATTCCTGAATGACCTGTTGTAGAGAAATTCCCTTTTACAAATCCTCGTTTAACATCGCCATCTAATAATGTCAATCCTCCCGTTTCGTGATCAGCCAATAAAATTACAAGTGTTTGTCCATCCTTTTCTGCCCATTGCAGTATTTTTCCGATGGTTTTGTCAAAATCAAACATTTCATGCATTAGTTGAGGAAGATGATTCCAATGCCCACAGTCATCAATTCTGGATCCTTCTACCATCGCAAAAAAACCTTTTTTGTTTTTGCTGAGGCTGTTTATTCCATGCATTACTCCCTCTTGAAAAAGCGTTCCTCGCTCAACCGCCAGAGGCAATTGTCCTTCTTCAAGTAATGCAAAAATTTTTCCTTTGGTTATCTTTTTTGTTTCGGCCCATGTTGTAGGAGTTTGGTACCCATTGGCTCTAATTTCTTCTAACAAATTACGGTTATCGGTTCTTTTGGTGAAAAAACCGCTTCCACCTCCAAAAACATAATCTACTGTGCAGTTCACATAATCGGTGGCCAATTCTTCTTCCTGCTCTCTGTCCGCATTGTTGGCACAGAAAGCCGCAGGTGTTGCGTCGGTAATGCCACAGGTAACCATTATGCCTGTGGCTAAACCCTTTTTATGGGCCAATTTGGAAAGGGAGGATAAGGGGTTGCCGCTGGTATCCACCCCCACGGAATGGTAGGTTGTTTTTTGTCCTGTGGCTATAGCAGTGCCAGCTGCACCAGAATCTGTAATTAATTTATTAGCAGCTGTAGTTCTTGACAAACCCGTACACGTGAAATTATCCAGAAACAAATGTCCTTTGTTTGCCACCCAGGCGGTTGAAACCTGTGTAAGACCCATACCGTCTCCTATCATCAGGATCACATTTTTCACTTTCTTACCTTTAACAGGTTTTATTTGAGCAGTTGGGTAGGCCCATCCATCATTTGTGAAACTTAATTTATCTACCTCCTGTGCTGTTACCTGGCATATAAATAACCCAAACAGGCATAGGAACAGAACTGATTTACAATTTTTCATGTTGTTTTTTTATTTTTGAGTATAGATATCCTCGGTTCTTATTTTTTCAAATTTTGTTAGGTTTGCTTTTTTCCATCCCACTTCAAGTTGCTGTCCTTCATAATCTTCAAAATACAACAACCTGAAATTATGAAACCCTTTCTTTAAGGCAATTCTACCGGTTGCCGTTATGAACCCGTGCGACCCATCGTTATCCACCAATTTTTCACCAGCAATATATAGTACACTTCCGTCATCGGAACCCGTATAAAAATCATAAAGACCATCGGAAGGCACAAAAATATACCCCAGAAATTCAAACCCATAAAAATCCTCCTGCCCCATTCCGTGAATCTGAATTGCCGCCATTTCTCCCGATTTTACCACAGCAGATTGAAGCATTTCGCTCGTATTTTTGAACTTACCCTGATAATAATTATAGCTAACTCCCGTTTTTTTTGGGGATAGGTTCAGAGCCTTTTTATATTGTGCTTTTGTAGCTGCGATGATTAACTCGGGTCCCGGCTCCAAACCATTTTTGTATCCTCTGGCTCGGACAACAGTGTTCTCCCCTATTTTAAATGTTCCATTATAAACGGGCGATTGTTCCGTAACGGGTTTGTTATCAGTAGTATATCGAATGAGGGCGCCTTCGGTAGCACATCCGATGCTACATTCTGTAACAGAATCAAAAAGGTAAAGATCTTGTTTTACGAACGGAACAGATACGGTTGGTTTTTGAGATTGCGAAAAGGGAGCACTCCTGATCAAGGATCCTCGAAGCGTATTAGGCTTTGGGCTAAGTTCATAATTCAAGTGTCCGCCCTTCATCAACTGGTTGTGGGTAATATAATTGTCAGTAATTTCTTTTCCATTGAATGTTACCTTCTTGATATACACGTTTTTGTGGGGATTATTAGCCTGAATGACCAGCTTTTCTCCGTTGTGAAGCACTACTGTCAACTTGTCAAATAAGGGGGTGGTGAGTACATATTCGCCTGATCCGGGGCAAACGGGATAAAACCCCATTGCACTCATGATATACCAGGCTGACATTTGCCCACAGTCTTCATTTCCAATAATTCCATCGGGGCGTGCCGCATACATGTCCTTTAAAATCTGACGAGTAAGAGCTTGCGATTTCCAGGGCTGGCCTACATAGTTGTAGAGATAGGCTACATGATGGCTGGGTTCGTTGCCATGTGCATACTGCCCCATCAGACCTGTTATATCGGGGGTAGCAAAACTTGTAACCGATTTTTCATTAAAAAGCTGATCCAATGCGTTGATAAATTTTTCTTTGCCTCCCATCAGATTGATTAGCCCGGCAACGTTGTGCGGCACATAAAAGCGATATTGCCAGGCATTTGCTTCGGTATAGTCTCTTCCTGCATGAAGAGGTTCAAAAGGGGTTGTCCAATTTCCATCCATTCTTTTACCTCTAAAAAACCCAGAATTTCCATCAAAAACATTCTGATAATTGAAGGAGCGCTTAATGAATCTATGGTAGTCGTCTTTTTTTCCTAAGTCCTTTGCCATTTGCGCGATGCACCAGTCATCATAAGCGTACTCGAGGAGCCGAGATACGGATTCCTTAAAGGAATTTGAAGGGATAAATCCTTCTTTTGCATAATAGCTCCTCCCCCGGTCGGCCCTGTCTGCTGTGGCTTTCATGGCCTCATACGCTTTGTGAACATCGTAATCACGGATCCCCTTGAGGTAGGCATCGGCAATTACAGAAACGGCATGATAGCCAATCATCGTACCTGTTTCGCCCGAAGCCAGCGGCCACACAGGGAGCACGCCGTTTTCATCATACATACGTAGCATGGATTTTATAATATCGGTAACAAGTTTCTTATTTGTCAATGTCATGAGTGGGTTCCAGGCACGGTAGGTGTCCCATAAAGAAAGGGTGGAAAGCATCTTGTCTGGCTTGAGCACTTGTTCGATTTTCATATTGTGACCTCGATACGCTCCGTTTACATCGCTGGTTACATTGGGTACTACCAGCGTGTGATACAAGGAAGAATAAAATATTTCCTTGTCCTGCTTTGATTTTGTTTCAACCTGAAAAGCGCCAAGGGCCTTGTTCCACTTGTCGAGTGCCTGTTTGCGCACCCTGTCAAAACTATAGATTGGCACTTCGGCTATCCTGTTGTCGAATGCATTTTGAATACTTACCAAAGAAGTGCCTACAAATACTTCAATGGATTCTTTTTCTGAAGTATGGAACTCTAACACCAACTGAATGTTTTTACCAGAAACCTGTGACGTATTTGTGATTTGGTTTCCGGAGGAAATAAGTTGAGCCCTACGAAAAGGTTTTGACAATCGTGCTGAAAAGTAAATATGTTGGTTAGCTACCCATCCGGTGCTGATTCTAAGGCCTGCAAATTCATTTGGATTGATGATTTGCACCATAAGGCTGTCAATCTGCTCATTATCAAGGCAGTGCCCTAAGTCAATGATAATCTTTGCATGATCGGATTTGGGAAATGTGTAGCGGTGCACACCCACTCTTTCGGTGGTTGTTAATTCGGCTGTAATTTGTGTTTCGTCAAAATGCACTTTGTAGTAACCGGGCGATGCCGTTTCTTTTTTATGAGAAAATGGTAGTGGGTTGTAAATGCAATCCTTCGCTTTCAGGTGGAGGGGCTGGGTGGTAGGGTGAAATAGTACATCTCCCAAATCAATACATCCGGTGCCGCTAAGATGGGTATGCGAAAAACCAAACATCGCAGAATCGCTATAATGATAGCCTGAACAGGCGTCCCAATTGCCTCGCCGGGTATCGGGACTTAGCTGAACAGCACCAAAAGGCAGAGTAGCCCCGGGATAGGTATGGCCATGAAAGTCGGTTCCAATAAACGGATTAACAAAAGAAGTTGGCGTTTGTGCAGCGCAGTAGGCTGCTAATAAGTTGATCAGAATAAAAGAAAAGGATTGTCTTAGCATGATACGCATTAACTTAACAATGATTGTGCTTACTTATAATTCTATATTTTATTATCGCCCTTTTTTAGAGGAACTGTTTTCTGGTTCCCCTTCCAACTGTAGTGGAGCGTACACTCCACATTCGATTGAACCCACAATATGGGTTTTTCGTTTACTGATTTTCTGGAAAAACATTTTAAAGAAAGAAGCCCATCTTTGCCAAAGGGGTATTGTTCAATTCCAAACTCGTCTGTAAGCTGTATATCCCAATAGATTTTGTTTTCTTGCAGGTTGGCTCTTATCCCAAAAATCGCTTCAAACAAAATAGAGATTGGCACTAATCCCGTCCAGCCAATAAAATCAGGACGGGCCAAGAAGCCCTGACTGGCGGACTCCGGTGCATAGTATTCCCAAAAAGTGCCGGTTTTTTTAAAAACTTCGTTTACCTGGTGATGGTGCTTTTTTGCCAGGTCAAATGCCAGTTCATGAAACCCTTTATTTTTTAGACCACTGATAACCATATAATTCGTTGGCGCCCAAACGCCACCCTGCCAATATCTTCCGTCTGCCTGGTACTTTGGATGGTTGGCTGGCATAGAAGGTACTGGATGTTCTCTGAAAAAAGTATTTTTATCGGCGAGGTGTTTTACCAACAGGTTGAGTTCATCTTTTTCCAACACATCTGTCCACAAAGCCCAGTAAGCGCCAATGCTCATTAGGTTTCCGAGAGTGCCATTTGAGTACCTGTCATAAAAAAAACCGGTTTTTGTGTCCCAAAGCTTTTCTTTAATATATTTTTTAAGGTATTTCGTTTCGTCTTCAATATCTTCTATTTCCTGCCAGCGCTCGGTGTAAAACCCAAAGTCCACCAAAATTTTGCCAATAAACAATTGCTGTAGGTTTGTATCCAGCCAGGTCATTTGCCCGTGCGAAAAAATGGGGTTATATTGGGACTGCAATCGAGGCTGATTGTCCATTCCTGTACCCCAGCCACTGCTCCAGTAAGAGCCATCCTGCCAGGTTCTGTTTAGGCGCAACCACTGATAGTATGCACACAGTACCGGGAAAATCTTATGTACCCTGTCTAAATCGCCATACTGCTGAAAATAAGCGAGTTCGCTCCAGGGAATAATGTTAGGGCCGGTGCTGGTTGGGTCGTACCGGTGAAAACAATCTTCACCTGTGTCTCCCCAAATTTCCCGGCAAATAAATCCATCCGGGTGTTGTTTGGCATAAAAATTATCTAATGTTTTTTGAAAAGGGTATGCCCTGTGGCCATAACGCGCAAACATAGTGATGAAGGTAGAGTCCCACATGAAAATGTTTCCATTGTAGGCCGTATCTATATAGGAACTGATAAAGCCATTTTTAGCATCAGGAGCTTTTATATTTCTGAAAGCAATTTCCCATGCTTTCCAATACATGTCTATCGCATCTTCGTGCCCCTTCCATAGCGGAACTGGTAGTTTTTCTTTTGCCTGTTGAAACCCCGGCGAAGCAATTATGCTACGGGGAGCGTTGCGAAACTCGTTTTCGGTAACGAACACATTTTTAATATAGGTGTTTTTATAGGGTGGGCATCCGTGCTCCGCCGAACCATTGGCCTGGGGGGAAACAACAGCCTTTGCTGGCTGAATTTGAACCGCCGAGGAAGCAGTGAGAAGGGCTGCATTGCGCAAAAAATTTCTTCGGGAACTCATAAAAATAAATTTAAAAAAGGAATTATTTTTTACTGTTCTTTTTTAAAAAACGAGCCAGCATTTCTGGTTGATCGGTACCAATATAATCCACACCTAAATTCAACAACGCTTTCCAAACTATCTCATTATCGCCCGTATTCCAAAATCGCAGTTTTTTACCTTGTTGATGTGTGTCGTAAACTATTGTTTTCAATCGGATCAGGTCGTTTCTGCTCATCATTCCGATTCCCTTCCAAGCCGAGAAGTTTGAAAAATCTTCACTCAGCAACTCTATTTTTTCAAATTCTTGTTGGGTGTATTCTTTCCCAATTCTACCATCAAAACGAATAGATTCTGGGAAATTTAAAAGGGTGTCGGAAGCTGACACAACAACAGTTACAGCATTGGGGTTTACGGTTTTGTCAAAAATATGGCGGTAGGGCTCTAACTTTTTAGCTAAGATGTTCAACAAAACATAAGGTGTGTCCTTCAAATCAATCATTAATTGAAAAGATTGCTTGCTATTTTTCCATATTCTGCCCTTATTTTGTGCAAAAAGATTTACGATTGGCAAAATATACAAGGCGTCCAGGGTTTTATTTTTGTCAATCTCCTTTTTTTCATGTGCCACATGCAACTCTCCGTCAATTGCCCAAATGTCCGCTTCAACCGAACCTAATTTATGCTGATATGCAGTAAAAAACGGGTGAGCCTGCCAGTAGTCGTTATGCGAGTGTCCACGGCTGGCGTTTTGCGCAAACAAGGAGTGAGTGATTAGGCACAACAAAAAAAATATGAAAATTTTTTTCAACCTATTTTTTTTCAAGGTAAAAAAACGGCAGGGGAATCAGGTTCCCTGCCATTTTTCTGTTAATGTTTTCTACTTTGAGGCGTTGTATGCTTGCAGCACTTCAGCGGCAGACAAGGCATAGTTGTAAAAGTTTACATTAGCAAACTTGGAACCTAATCTGGGGCTGTAAGAACCTGTACCATCCTGATTTATCTTTACAGATTTCCCATTGTCAATGTCCACTGGAACCATGGCTGCAAAGGCCACACTCACTCCGTTTACGTAAATCTCTGCGTTTCCGGTACGGTTAAAGGTAACAGTAACAAACTGCCAGTCGGTACTTTTTACCGATACGGTAGTTTGACGAAAATCGGTTTTTACGCCTTCGCCATTGCCCACAACCACTCTTAAGCCACCACCCAGATACGCTATCAGCCATCCTTTGTTATTGGAGCTGTTCCAATCCAAGGTGCCCATCAATCCCGGGTCATCGGTGCTTTCGTTAGACTGGAACCAGAAACTTACCGAAAAATTGCTGGTGGCTCCAAATTTTAACAGATTCGAGTTTTCTACATCAAGATAAGAAATAACCCCGGGTTTAAACGAAGCCACAATGCCTCTTTTGACATCTTCGGAAAATCCACCAATATTGTAATCTGTTGTTTTAAGTTCGGTGGTGGTGCCGTCTTTCTTTTTAAAATTTACAATAGAGGGCACATCACTAATAACATCAAAATTGTATGTTTTTATTGAGGGATAGTCAAACCCATCTTTGCCATTATCATTAAAATACACATTAAAAGCCAGCGAGGCGCGCTGACCCAGAGGTATGTTCAGGTTATTTACAGGCACCGAGTAGGAGGCCGTTTTTCCGCCTACCTGTATTGTAGTTATCGGTTGGGCAGTACTTAGGTTTACCACATCAATTTTAGCAATGTCGTGATTAGAGTTTAGATCAATTTTTACAGTTTCTCCTTTTCGGTAATAGTCTTTATACACATTGGTTTGTACCTGACCGGTTCGGGGGCTGGTATGCGTTAGAGTTGTTTCCAGTCCAACGAGCCGTCCATCGGGCTTGTATGTTTTTTCTTTTTGACATGCAAAAAATGTACATGACAATAAGGATAGTAAGAGTATCAATTGTTGTTTCATTTCTGTCGTTTTTTCAGATTTAATAACCCTGGTTCTGTTTTAAGTTTTTACCTTTCGCTATTTCTCGTACCGGAATGGGGAATACATGGTGCTTGGCAGGATCAAAAGTACGAGCCGGCCACACTTCAATCACATTGAGAGAAGCGATGGTGCTTCCGGAAAGGTTCACTTTATACCCATGCAGTGGTTGTGCGTAGGCTGCTTTTGCATCGCCCCACCTTACGAGGTCTAAATGGCGGAAAACCCCAAACTCAAGTGCAAACTCGCAGCGGCGTTCGTTTTTCAGGTCTGCTTTAGTGGCATTGGTTTTTGGCGCCAGTCCTGCCCGGGTGCGTACCTGATTTAAGGGATCATCCCCGTTTTGTCCCTGCCAAATCAGTGCTTCCGCTTTCATTAGTAATACATCAGAATACCGTACTATTGGAACATTCAGGTCGGTAGTACCATTATCGCTATTGGGGTTCACGGTTTTTCCAACGCAGTCGGCATCTTTAAAGGGTTCTAAATATTTCCGGAACGTCATCGCCGAGGGACTGGATACCGATGAAGGGTTTACCGCCCAAATGATTTGTTTTCCGATAAACTGTACCGTATCGCCGGGCGCCAGAATGGTGGCTTTGAGACGACTGTCGCCGGATTCGTACGCATTATAAAGCTCTAATGTGGGCTGAAAATATCCCCATGTTTTGTAATAGCCAAATCCTCCGTTTTGAAA
>JBDHYK010000086.1:0-12157 GCA_039811305.1 Niabella sp. | reverse complement strand
GAAATATTCTGAGCGGGATATTCATAAATGAACTCACCATTAAAATCTAACACCGCCCAAAACATTGCTGTTAAAGGCTTTTGCACAACCTTACCTTGATTGCCATCGGGTTTTGAAACACTATTGCTTAAACCGGTCTTGTCAAGGAGTTGAAACAAAGATAAATTTTTGCAGGTTGCTGTACTCCCGTTAGCGCACAAAGTCATCTGTTTCTATAGTAGGGGGATTGCCTATAACGGTACGGCTTTCTGATGTATGGGCAGTCCGTGTTACGTCAGCCCCGAACCGAAGCCGAATAAAATTACCAATGATGAAGATAAGTACAAAAGTTAAATTATTAACGACAAGCTGGGACAAAAGCTGATAGCGAACAAAAAGTTGAAAATATTTGCGTCGCCCCCTGCTATTGCCAATGCACCTGTTCAAGCGACACCTTCGGTGAGTGTCCTTCCATGCAGGAGTGTTTTCGCATATTCACTAAAGCCATCAACTTTACCGTTCATTAAAAATTAGTTTACAATGAAAGGTAATTCAATTTCTCTAAGAACACTCAACGACAGTGGCATTTTTTGGTTGGAAAAGGCGATGCAGTTGCTCCGGGTGCAGGAATACGGCAAGGGTAGTGTTCGCAACTACATGCAAGAGCTGACCTTGCTGTTTAAGCATTACAACGATATGGCGGTGGAAGACTTTCGGCAGCAGCATATCGAACGGTATCTCATCTTCATCAAAGAAAACCACAAAGTGGGTCGGGCCAAATGCCGGAGTGTGGCCCAGGCTTGTAGTTTCTTTTTCAAAAAGGTGATGCCTGCAGATTATATTGTTCCGAGTAATCTGTATCCCAAAAAGCAGTTCAAGCTACCCGATATCATGACCGAGATGCAGGTGGCGCAACTGTTTCAGGCGCCGCTGAACCTTCAGGAGCAATGCGTAGTAGGCTTGCTTTACGGTTGTGGTTTGCGCATCAGTGAAGTGTGTAACC
This sequence comes from Niabella sp., assembly GCA_039811305.1. Classification (GTDB taxonomy): domain Bacteria; phylum Bacteroidota; class Bacteroidia; order Chitinophagales; family Chitinophagaceae; genus Niabella. The sequence continues at coordinate 11,175 of JBDHYK010000086.1, read as the reverse complement.
TGAAAATCACGGGTATTGACAGTGCCAACAAACGCATCAAAGTAGAAATGGGTAAAGGCGGCAAAGACCGCTTTACACTGCTTCCTCCAACACTATTAGAACAGCTTCGCCAGTATTATATAGCAGCCGGAAGACCCAAAGAATATCTGTTTACCAGCATCCAAACCAAACGAGCTTTGCATAGCCTGTCCCGATTCACATCGGGATAAGGAGTATGCAGGTGATTATCAATAGGGCAATGGTGAAAGCCGGTTTTGAGTCGGGTAGATTTACGGCACATACCCTTCGGCATTCTTTTGCAACGCATCTACTCAATCAGGGCAATAATATCCATGTCATCAAAACATTGTTGGGTCATAGCAAACCGGAGACTAGGATGATCTATCTGCATCTGCAACACCATACCCAAATGGGCATTGTATCTCCATTGGAAAAATTGGGAGATGGAGCAGGCTCAAATGATGCAACTCTTACAGGCCAAAATCTTTGCTCATCCTGGCACACGGCAGTTCAACCCATACAGCCAGGCCGTTTTAAAAAAGCTTTCGGCTTGCCATACAATCCGCTTGGGGATGCACCTATATCGTTGCAATAGTTGTCAGCATCAGCATTACCAATATCACAGTTGTGGTAATCGGCATTGCCCTAATTGCGGTGGACTGAAACGGGAACAGTGGCTACAAGATCGTATGAGCGAACTGTTGCCTACGACCTACTTCCACATCGTATTCACACTGCCGCAGCAACTGCGCAGCATGGCAATGGGCAATCGAAAGGAAGTGTTCAACCTTTTGTTTGAAGTCAGTACTTACACACTAAGAGAGCTGGGACAGGATGAGAAGTATCTGGGTGGTACACCGGGCATCATCAGCATCTTGCACACCAATGGTCAGGACTTGACCTTCCACCCGCATATTCATTGCATCGTGAGTGGTGGCGGGCTATCCAAAGAGGGTAAGTGGATTAAAGAGAAACGAGCGAATGGTAATTTTCTATTTCCCCGAAGGGCAATGGAAAAGACTTTCAAAGACTATTTTTTAGAAAGATTAAAAGCACTTCGGCAAGTACAAAAATTACAAATTGAAGATGAGACAGCTTTTGAAAACATCCTCCATGAAGTGCGTTACATCAAGTGGAATGTCAATGCCAAAAGCCCATTTGGTGGACCTCGACATGTGTTGGAATATTTAGGGAGATATACGCATAAGGTCGCTATTACCACACATCGTATCCTTAACATAAGCGATACCGACATCACTTTTAAGTACAAAGACTACAAAGATGGCGACAAGCAAAAGGAGATGACTTTACGCCACGAAGAGTTTCTGAGAAGATTCGAACAACACATTTTGCCCAAAGGATTTGTGAAGATCAGGCACAGTGGGTTCTTGAGTCATCAGAATAAAACAGAACGGCTAAGAAGTATCTGTGAGCAACTGGAGATAGATGCACCACCCTCCAAAGTAAAACTGCCTGTAGCAGTGTTGGCGGCCATGAAGTACGGCGTGGATATTACGCAGTGCAGTGTTTGCAAGACCGGAAAGTTAGCGCTGGTGGCCACTTACGGAAATATATCCAAAGAAGGAGTTCATCTGGTGAATGCAGCAGAACTCCACAGCCGAGGCTCTCCCCGGAAAATACAAAAAGCCGCCTTATGAAAAAACAAACCAACATATCCATAAAAGCAAACCGCCCGAATAGTGTTAAAATTTGGGTAGGGGCAGTTGTATTCCCCAACAAACACAAAACCCTAAAACACTGCAAACTCGAACCTTCTAAACTTAAAACCCCAGCCAACAACGCTAAGCAAAAGCTACAAAACCAAGTTTCATATTTCCTTTGCGCCCTCTGCGTGAACCGAGTTTTTATCTTTTCACGCAAAGACCGCAGAGAAGTTTCTTATTTTCCTTTGCGTCCTCTGCGTGAACCGAGTTTTTATATTTTCACGCAAAGACCGCAGAGATTTCTTTCGCAAAGCTCGCAGAGAAGTTTCTTTTTTCCTTTGCGTCCTCTGCGTGAACCGAGTTTTTATCTTTTCACGCAAAGACCGCAGAGATTTCTTTCGCAAAGCTCGCAGAGAAGTTTCTTATTTCCTTTGCATCCTCTGCGTGAGCCAAGTATTTATTTTTCCACGCAAAGACCGCAGAGATTTCTTATTTTCTTTGCGTCCTTTGCGTGAACCAAGTATTTATTTTTTCACGCAAGAACCTTAATTGCTACTTTAATTTTTTCAGCAAAACAATAAAAGTTGGGAAATGGTCGCTATATCCACCCCGATAAGTATCGCCACTATAGGTGCGCATGGGATACCCTTTGTATTTTCCAATATTCTCGATTAGGTATCCGGGTTTAAAAACTTTGTTTTTATAAAAGAAAAAACCCTCCTGGTCTTTGTTTAAAAACCTCTGAGAGAGGATGATCTGGTCAAAAAGACTCCAGGCATCCTGATAGGCCAAAGTGCCTAAGCCATTTTTGAAGTCTGCTAACCAGGGGTTAAACAGCTCATCAGGTTTTAATTTTTTTAGATTGCCATTGGCTTTCAAACCCTTTGTAATGCTGTTGTTATTGGGGTCATCATTCAAATCGCCCATAACGATAATTTTTGAATCGGGCTCAATCACCAAAATTGTATCAATATAATTTCTTACAGTGATAGCAGCGGCCATTCGGCCCGGTTCACTTCGTTTCTCACCACCGGTTCTGCTCGGCCAGTGATTAACAAACACATGAATTCTTTCTCCGGCTAAGGATCCTGTTACCCAAAGAATATCGCGGGTAAAGGGTATATTTTTTGCTCCCTGCGGTAGTTTCACATACAAGGGCCGGCTGCGCTCTACCTTAAAATATTTAGGGTTATAGATTAAAGCTACATCTACACCCCTGAAATCCCTTGAATCATAATGGACAAACCGATATCCCCGATCCGCAATCAATGGGTGTTTTAACAACGCTTCTAATACTAAAGCATTTTCAATTTCGGCTGTACCTAATAGTGCAGGCCCATCGGGATTGATATCGGTACCTATTTGCGACAAAACGGTAGCTAATTTGCCAATCTTATCATGAAACAGGGTGCTGGTATAGGCTTTGCGCCCCTGTGGTGTGAACTCGGGATCGTCATTGGAACCATGAAAAATGGTATCGTACAAGTTTTCAAAATTATAAAAACCTATTATGGCAGACTGATATTCTTTCTGGCCAAGGGCTGTTGAAAGCTGGATGATAAAAAATCCCGCTAAAAGCAAATATCTTGGATTCATATTCAATGGTTTCAATCAAAAAAGGCGTTGTTAAAATAAAGTTAAAGATATTTCGCCAATAATAACATTTAAACTGCTAACTTTATACCAGTTCATCATTGAAAAACCGTAAGTAATGAAGATTGCTTTTGTTCTGCTTTTCATATTTTGTACGCAAGTTGCTTTTGCTCAGGGCGTTACCGTGAAGTCAGGAGCTGATACCCTAAGCCAAAGGGACACCTCCTTTCAAGAACTGCGCAGAGAGGTGCAGGATAACCTGCCCACTGTTTCCATCGGGGACGATGAGTTTGACGATGGGGGCGGTGCCGGGGTTTCCTCGATTCTAACGGCAGGGCGGGATCCTTTTTTGTCGGCGGCGGAGTTTAATTTCAGCGCAGCTCGTTTTCGGTTAAGAGGATATGAAACATTAGGAAATGCGATTTACCTGAACGGTATAAATTTTAGTGGGCTGGATAATGGTTTTACACCCTTTGGGTTGTGGGGCGGTCTTAACAATGTAATGCGTTCCCGTCAAACTTCTTATGGATTGGACGCTAATGGTTTTGCACCGGGAGTTCTGGCACTTAATACTAATATTGATCTTCGGGCAGGCGCCCAATGGCAACAAACCCAAATTGGATATGCATTTTCCAACAGGAACTATAAGCACCGGGTAACTTTTTCGCACGGCTCTGGGTTTAATAAGAAAGGATGGGCTTACAGTCTGGCTCTTAGCAGCAGGTACGCAGCGGAGGGATATACTCCCGGCACGTATTACAGGGGGCTGAGTTATTACGCCGCCGCAGACAAAAAGATTGGAAAAACTACTCTTTCATTGATTGCTTTTGGTGCCCCCACCGAAACAGGACGCCAAACCGGAAGTGTACAGGAAGCAATGAACCTGGCAGGAACCAATTTCTATAACCCCGCCTGGGGATACCAGAACGGAAAAAAGAGAAACTCCAATGTACTGGAAACGTTTCAGCCCGCCTTTATGGCAGCCTTTGAGCACAAGCCCAATAACCATAGCAGTTGGATGACAACAGTTGCCTATGTTTTTGGCAAGAGAAAACTTTCGGCGTTCGACTGGTATAACGCCCCCGATCCACGACCCGATTATTACAGATACCTGCCAAGTTATTATGCCACCAACCAACCTGCTTTAGCGGCCAGCATGGCTCAGCAGTTCCAAAACAATCCCAATATGCTTCAGGTGGACTGGGCAAAGCTGTATGAAGTGAACCGGGGGAACACAACGACCATACAAAACGTAAATGGCGAAGCTGGCAACAATGTTACAGGAAAACGTTCTCTTTATATTTTATCCAACCGTGTGAATGATACAAAGCGATGGATGGCCAACACCCTATACAACACCAAGCTGCACGACCGGATCGCTTTTACAGCAGGGGCAAACTATCAACAACAGATCAACCATTATTTTCAGGAAGTGAAAGACTTGTTAGGCGGAGATTTTTGGTTAAATGTCAATCAGTTTGCCGAAAGAGATTTTCCTAACAATAATGCTTCGATGCAATACGACCTGGACAAGCCCAATCAGGTAAAAAAGGCCGGCGACCCTTACGGATACAATTACAGAATGACTATGAACCGGGCGGCAGCCTGGCTGCAGTTAGTTTTTACACTCAGAAAATTTGATATTTTTACAACAGGAGAAATTGCTGCTTCATCATTTTACAGAACCGGTTTAATCCGCAATGGCTTGTTTCCCAATGAATCCTTTGGTGATGCGGTAAAACAAAATTTCATCACCAGCAACACAAAGGCCGGCATTACGTATAAGCTCAATGGCCGGAATTACTTCTTTGTAAATGGCGCCTATATTACTCAGCCTCCTCTTTTTGAAAATGTGTATATATCGCAAAGGACTCGAAATGCCTTGCAAAACCCAATTGTAAGCGAAAAGATACAAGCAGCCGAAGCAGGTTATAAATATACAGCACCTAAAGCCAAAATAAGCCTGACAGGGTTTTATACCCAATCGAAAAACGGGTATGATATGATGACTTTCTATCACGACCAGTATCAGAACTTTGTGAATTATGCACTTAGTGGTATTGATAAACTGTTTTTTGGGGGAGAATTGGGTGCCGAAATAAAACTTACCCAAACTCTCACATTCAACGGTGCTGCCTCGGTGGGAAGATACTATTACGATAGCCGGCAACACGCAATCGTAACTGTGGACAACAGCGCAGCAGTGTTGACCGAACAAACGATCTATTTAAAAAATTTCAGAATCCCCTCTACTCCTCAAAACGCATACAGTGCCGGGCTGTTTTACCGCTCGCCAAAGTATTGGTATATTAGCCTTACCGGAAATTATTTCAGCCACAGTTGGCTGAGCGTCAATCCGCTTAGAAGAACTTCTGAAACCATTGGCGATGTAGATCCTACAAACCCCGATGTACAGGAAACGGCATCCAGAATTCTTTCGCAGGAACAGTTCCCCGACCAGTTTTTGCTCGATTTTTTTGGAGGTTGGTCAAAATTACTTCCCAGAAAGTATTATATCAACAACCGACGCACCTATTTGGTCTTTAACCTAAGCGTGAACAATTTGCTGAACAATAAAGATATTCGATCGGGAGGGTATGAGCAGTTGCGGTTTGATTATCTGAATAAAGATGTAAACAAGTTTCCGCCAAAATATTATTACGCATACGGGCTTAATTATTTTGCCAGTGTAGCCTTTAGATTTTAATACTACAAAAACTTTTGCATAATGAACACGAAGAATTTTGTAACCAGTTTTTTAAGAAATTTTTGGATCTTAGTTTTATTGGGGGTTGTAGTTTCCTGTAATAAAACATTCGATGAACCGCCGCTTGGCGCCGACCCAAATGTAACAGCCAACCTCACCATTAAAGACCTGAAAGCAATGTACAATGCAATTGGTGTTTTTGAAAAAATCAATGACGATAAGATCATTAGTGGAGTGGTGATTGCTGATGACCGAAGTGGTAATTTTTACAAACAGATTATCATTCAAGACGAAACGGGCGGAATACCCGTACTTTTAGATGGGAACAATGTTTACACCTCCTATCCTGTCGGCCGTAAAGTGTTTATAAAAGTAAAAGGGTTGATGTTGGGTGATTACGGTGGCAACATTCAATTAGGGTTAGACTCTGTGCGGTCAGATGACGGGCGGTTTCTGAATCTGGGTCGTATTCCGCAAACGCTGTTTGACCAATATATTCTCAAAGGATCTTTTGGAAATACGGTTGCCCCCCGAATAGTAAAACCCTCTGATTTTACTAAAAACAGTAATGATCCGCTCTACAGCATCCTGGTGCAAATCAACAACGCCGAATTTGGCCAGAACGATCTGGGGAAAACCTATGCCGATGCCGACAACAAACAAACCGTATCGGCTGTCAACTACAACATAAGACCCTGTGATGATACGAAGAGTATTGTACTGAGAAATAGTAGTTATGCGCGTTTTGCGGCAATAAAATTGCCCGAAGGCAACGGTGCTTTAGTAGGAGTACCCGGTATTTTTAATGGAACCATCCAGATGTTTATTCGAGACAGTTCAGATGTAAAATTTACAGGAGCCCGTTGCAGCGCCCAGCCGGTAACCGTGAAAACCATTGCAGACCTTCTTAAATATGCTGCACCAGGTTCTGATTCTACAATACCCTATGCCACAGCAATAGAAGGTACCATCATTTCCAGCACCAGCAACGAAGCAGCGGGTAACTACAGGGTTCAGGATGCAACTGGGGGGATTGCCCTTTATTTTGCAAAAGGGAGCAATCCGGTACCGGGCGCATTAGGAGACAAAATCAGAGCAACGGTAAGCGATCTGAACCTTAGTTTATTTAATGGAACCCTTCAGGTAAGTGGTGTCAGCAGTTCTTCTACGATCGGTACGGGTACTGTTACTCCCCGGATGGTTACAATTGAAGATATCAAAAACAATGCAAGAGCCTGGGAATCTACAGTGGTGGGGATCAAGGGTCTAACTTTCACAGAAGGAAGCAGCACCTCCAACGGGAAAAATTATATTGTAAAAGATGCAACCGGAGAGATTACAACCTTTGTGCGTACCACTTCGGGTATCGCCGTGCCGCCTGCAGCCGATACGGTAATTGGCTATGTAAGCATTTATCAACCTGCGGGAGAAGCAATGGTGCCGCAATTGGTACTTCGTACTTCGGCAGACATTAAGGGAGGCAATACCGGTGGTATTTTTAGTGCTGTTTACGATTTTTCGGGCGTTACCAACAGTTCCGGCACAACCGATCCCACTGCTGTTCCATCGGTAGAGGGATTAGTATTTAGTAGTTTTACAGCCGTGGGTGTTGGAAGCAACTCCTCGGCAGGAGGCAGATTTTCCTTTAATAGCTGGGCCCTGGGCGCCTCAGCCAACAGTGATGTGTTCACCGGCTCTTTGGATCCTGCCAAGTATTACGAAGTAACCATTGCACCCGCAGCAGGCAAAAAATTAAATCTCACGAAACTTAGTTTCACCGTGCAACGCTCGGGTACAGGGGTGCGCCAACTGGCTGTAAGGTCGGGTTTAGATGCTTACGCGGCCAACCTGCCCGCTACGATTGATCCGCCCCATAACGACCTTTCAGTTGTTGGCAGCAACGTGTTTCAGGTAAGTTATAGCGCCTCAACCTCATCAGGAATCAACGGATGTACAATTAGTTTTGGAAATGAATTTCAAAATAGTACGCAACCGGTTACTCTTCGGTTTTATGGCTTTAACGCAGTGGCCTCGGGAGGAACTTTTAGTATTGACAACGTAAAATTTGATGGTAAGGTACAATAAAACAGGCTTGAAGCGATTATTGTACCTATAAGGATGAAGCCGCAGCAGTTTCAACACAGCTTTTTTCAGTTAGTTTTTTTGACTGTTAGCAAGGAAGTGCTGAATTTGTAGCCCCAATCATTGTCTGTCAATAAAGACATTTTGTGCTACCGCATCCACTTTGTTTTTGCAAATCTTATGAGAAAAGCTTTCTATAAAATAAAGAGGTTCGATACCCTCTTTCTCGGGTAATAACTATAACTTTACCAACTGTATTTTATCCGAATATGGTATTTGATATTGTCAGTAACGCAAAAAAAACCATAGAGCTTGAAGCCGAGGCCATACGGTCCCTGGCAGGTTGTATAAATGATGATTTTGTAAATGCCGTCAACACAATCAGCAAATTGTCTGGCCGGGTTGTGATTAGTGGTATTGGGAAGAGTGCTTTGGTTGCTCAGAAAATAGTAGCCACTTTCAATTCTACAGGCACTCCCTCTATTTTTATGCACGCAGCCGATGCCTTACACGGCGACCTGGGTATTGTTCAGGAAGGAGACGTTGTCATCATTTTAAGCAAAAGCGGCAACAGCCCCGAAATAAAAGCATTGGTACCCTTAGTAAAAAATTTTGGAAACACACTTATCGCCATATCAGGCAATGGGAATTCCTATTTGGCACGTCACGCCGATTGGGTATTAGACACCACCGTTTCTCAGGAAGCCTGCCCCAATAATCTGGCTCCAACCGCCAGCACCACCGCTCAGATGGTGATGGGCGATGCCCTTGCTGTATGCCTAATGGAACAAAAAGGGTTTAAAGCCGATGATTTCGCAAAATTTCATCCGGGTGGTACTTTAGGAAAAAAATTATACCTTAGGGTAGAAGATGTGTACGCCGATAATGAAAAGCCTTGTGTAACAACAAGAACTGTTTTAAAAGACATTATCGTGGAAATGACACAAAAAAGATTAGGAGTTACCGCCGTTGTGGACGACAGTAACCATCTGGTAGGAATTATTACCGACGGTGATTTGAGACGGATGTTAGAAAAAACTACCGATATGCAACAGGTACTGGCAGCCGATATTATGACACGTGGGCCTAAAACCATTGAAGCGGGAGAGTTGGCGGTAAGCGCTTTGGATTTGATGCGCAAATCATCAATTACACAATTAGTAGTGGTGGATGGGGACAACTACCTGGGCATTATTCATATTCATGATTTAATAAAAGAAGGGCTTATTTAAGAAATGAACAGCAACCATTATGTGGCCATTATGGCCGGAGGTATTGGCACCCGATTTTGGCCAAAAAGTCGTGCGAACTACCCCAAACAGTTTTTAGATATTCTGGGAACCGGGCAAACACTAATACAATCCACTTACAAAAGATATTCGCAAGTGGTTCCTGCCGAGAATATTTATGTCGTTACTTCTATAGAACATGTAGAACTGGTAAAAAAACAACTCCCCGATATTCCCGAAAACAATATTGTGGCAGAACCCTTCCGAAAAAACACAGCACCCTGCATTGCCTATATTGCTTTTAAAATATTTAAGAAGAACCCCCAGGCCATAATGATTGCGGCACCTGCCGATAATCTCATTCTGGAAGAAAACCGTTTTTTTAAGGTGCTTCAGGATGCACAACAGTTTGTAGAACATATCAACGCCCTGGTAACCATCGGTATTATGCCCACCAACCCCAATACCGGGTATGGTTATATACAACGAGACTATACCGAAGCAGCGCCTGGCATCTTTAAAGTAAAAACCTTTACCGAAAAACCAAATCTTGAACTGGCCAGGGCCTTTATCGAAAGTGGCGACTTTTTGTGGAACTCAGGCATTTTTATATGGAAAGTTCAGAACATTTTGGCCGCATTCGAACACTTGTTACCAGAGGTGTACGACCTTTTTATTTCCGAAAAGGAGCAATTCAATACCCCGCAGGAAACACAGGTTATTGAAGACGTTTACGCCAAATGCCCCAGCATATCTATTGATTTCGGTATCATGGAAAAAGCCTCAAATGTTTATGTGATTCCCGCTTCCTTTAGCTGGAGCGACCTGGGAACCTGGACAAGCGCCCATGACAATATGCACAAAGACTATTTTCAAAACGCTGTAGTGGGTTCTAAAGTAATGGTATATGATACGCATAATTGCATGATTCACGTGCCAGAAAAAAAACTGGTAGTACTCCAGGGTCTTGAAAACTACATTGTTGTAGATACTAAAGACGTGCTCCTAGTTTGTAAAAAAGAGAAAGAACAGGAAATTAAAAGCTATGTGGCCGAAATAAAACGAAATAAAGACGATAAATACCTATAAGCCAAATACCCCTTTTTTAAATTGATCACATCTATTCCCATACAAAACATTCTTTTTTTAGACGTAGAAACCGTACCCCAGTACTCTTTGTTTGAGGAGATGCCCGAAAACTGGAAACAACTGTGGTTGCTTAAAGCAAACACCTTGTTGCGTGGAAGAGAAGAGGAAGCCGGAGAAAATATTTATGAACGAGCGGGTATATACGCCGAGTTTGGCAAAATAGTTTGTATTAGTTGCGGTGTGGTGCAGGGCAGCGACAACCATCGAAAAATAGTTCTTAAATCTTTTGCCGGGGAGAACGAACGGCTTTTGCTGGCCGATTTTTCCGAAATGCTGGAAAAATGGATAACCCGTGAGCCCAAATACCTATGCGCCCATAATGGTAAGGAGTTTGATTTCCCATATATCTGCCGCCGTATGTTGATCAATGGACTGCCCATTCCGCCCCTACTCAATATAATTGGCAAAAAGCCCTGGGAAGTTACCCACTTAGATACTATGGAATTATGGAAGTTTGGCGATTACAAGAGTTACACTTCTTTAAACCTGTTAGCACAGGCCCTGGGAATACCTACACCAAAGGACGATATTGACGGCAGTAGAGTAGCCAAAGTTTTTTATGAAGAAAAAAATCTGCCCCGGATTGTTACTTATTGCCAAAAAGATGTGGTAACCGTGGCCCAGATCTATTTGAGGATGTCGGGCGAAGCGTTGATCCAGGAGGAGGACGTTGTAATAAAATAACCATTGCCAAAAATTTTATCTTTAACCTTTTTAACCCCTTTCATCTGATGCAGCTTATTAAAATTAT
>JBDHYK010000085.1:0-12172 GCA_039811305.1 Niabella sp. | reverse complement strand
CGCAACCCGTAAGTGCCAATGTCGTAAATATGCCACTGGTTCAGTTTTTAGACGTCATTTTTAAAGGCCAGCCGCTTCGCTATTCCATCAGTAGCAGAACAATAAATGTGTTTGTAAGCCCGGGCAGCGACAAAATCTCCAGCAACCCTCCCAACACTATTGGCAACACTGTGGTGGTTGAAGAAGCTCCGGTAAAACAAGTTATTAGGGGTTTGGTGCAAGATGACGCAGGAAATCCTCTGCCTGGTGCCACAGTGCAAAATAAAAATAGCAAACAGGCAACCGTTTCAGATTCCAAAGGTTTGTTTGCAATAGAAGTAAATGAAAGCGATGTATTAGAGGTTTCATACGTTCAACACGAAACAAAAGAAATAAAACTTACACTTTCTCAGATCACACAAGGCTTCATTACCATCACGCTTATTAAATCATTGACCGAAGAAAAAGAAATAACTATTAAAACAGGTATCTTTCAAAAGGTGGATAAAAGCTACACCGGCGCTTCCACTACTGTATCGGGGAAACAGTTGCAGCAATTTGGGAACCGTAACTTATTGGTATCCTTAAAAAATATAGACCCTTCCTTTAATATTATCGAAAACATTAAAATGGGGTCTGATCCGAACCACATGCCCGAGGTTCTTATTCGGGGAAATTCCAGTCTGCCCAATATTAGTAATTTGGATGAATTGGCGGGCTTGAACACCCCCCTGATTATTCTGGATGGCTTTCAATCCACTCTGGAAAAAATGTTAGATATCAATATTAATGAAGTAGAATCCGTTACCCTGTTAAAAGATGCCGCAGCAACCGCGATTTATGGCTCCCGGGGTTCCAACGGAGTATTGGTGATTACCACCAAACAGCCCACACCTGGAACATTAAAAGTAAGCTATCGTGCCGATCTGAATATTGAAGTTGCTGACCTTAGCGATTATAACCTCCTGGAGGCCCGCGAAAAATTAGAGCTTGAAAAAAAGATGGGATTTTATGATCATGCTACAGCAAGCGAAGACATCAGGAAAAAAACCTACTATAATTTTTTACTAAATGAAGTGAACCAGTCGGTGAACACCAATTGGTTGACCCTGCCTTTACAAACTGGGATCGGGCAGCGTCACAACCTCAGTCTTTCAGGAGGCGAAAATGCCTTTATGTACTCCTTGTCAGCACAGATCAATAATATAGAAGGGGTAATGAAGGGATCAAACAGAAACACGTTCAATGGTACCGTTAACCTTAGTTATATCTTCAAAAAAATAAGGTTCAGTAACAGACTCATGATTTCTGAAGGTCGCTCAACCGAATCACCGTATGGCGTATTCAGCGACTATGTAAAATTGAACCCCTACTGGAGGGCTTTTGATGAAAAGGGGAATGCATTAAAGGTATTGGGAGATCCGGGGAATAACAGCTATCAACTTAATTTTTCGCAATTACCGACCAGTCCGCTATACAATGCCACACTTAATAGTTTCAACAAAACGAGAAGATCCGATTTAATAAACAATACATTGATAGAATTAACCTTAGCAGAAGGCCTATCTATGCGGGGGCAGTTTGGAATCGCAAAAAGAACTTCCACCAGCGACAAGTTCAGACCCGCCGAGCACACGGCGTTTACAAACTATCGCCCCGAAGATGTATTCAGAAAAGGAGACTATAATTATGGCACCTCCAATGGATTTGACTACGACGGAAGCCTGAACCTTCAATATTCAAAAATATTTTCACAAAAGCATACCCTCTTTACAGGGGTAGATTATAATATTCGCCAGGCGCAACTTTCCTCATTAGCTTTTCTTGCCGAAGGATTTGCAAATGCCAGCCTGAATAATATTTCTATGGCCTTGCAATACGCTAAAGATCAAAAGCCAGGTGGGTCAGAAAGTTTAGTAAGATCCATGGGGCTTACAGCCAATGCAAACTACATATTTAACGATCTGTATTTTGCTGATGTTTCGTTTCGAATGGACGGTTCGTCGCAGTTTGGGAAAAACAACCGGATGGCGCCATTCTGGGCCCTGGGTGTAGGTTGGAACCTCCACAATGAGCCCTTCCTAAAGGGTAGTAACGCGATAGAAAAATTGAAATTGCGTGGTTCGGTAGGAACAACCGGCTCTCAGAACTTTTATGCCTATCAGGCGCTTTCCACCTACCGGTACTATCCAAACGACCGGTATTATAGTTGGAATGGCGCCTTCGCTTTGGGCATGGGCAACGAAAACCTAAAATGGCAGCAGGCACTCACCTATGATATTGGGTTTAATGCGGAGTTTTTGAAAAACCGCTTGCAACTGACAGGAGACTATTATATTACGGACACCCGCAACCTTCTGTCCTCTATCGAACTTCCTGCCTCAAACGGCTATCCCAGTTATGTAGAAAATGTTGGCGAAATGATGAACAGAGGCTTTGAATTAAAAGCAACAGGAATACTGATCCGACAACCCGCAAATGGATTTTTTTGGAGCGTTAGTGCCAGTGTTTTCCAAAATCGCAATAAAATTGTTCGAACCTCAAAAGCATTGAAAGATGCCCAGAAAAACAGGCAGATGCAACAGACCGATGTGCTATCTGCTCTCTATTTCGAAGGCTATTCCACCAACGCCATTTGGGTGGTTCCTTCATTAGGTATTGACCCCAGTAATGGCAAAGAAGTATATTTGGGTGCTGATGGAAAGCCTACCTATATTTGGAACGGGAATGACCTCAGAGCCATGGGAAACACCGACCCAAAATATATGGGCACATTCAGTACCCTTTTACGATATAGCAATTTTACTTTAAATGCTTCTTTTGGTTATAGGCTGGGCGGTCAGCAATACAACCAAACACTGATATCCAAGGTAGAAAATGCAAATTACACTTATAATGTTGACGCGCGCGTATATACCGACAGGTGGGAAAATCCTGGTGATATAGCTGCTTTCAAAGGCCTAAAAGTAGTTGCTGCTACCAACAGAAGTTCGCGTTTTGTTCAAGACGAAAGTACCCTGGCCTGTCAAAACCTGTATTTGGAATACCTGTTGAAATCAAACTACCTCAGAACAAATATCAACCTGAACTATCTTCAGTTTACACTGGGGATGGCAGAACCCTTCCGGATTTCAACGATTAGGCAGGAAAGAGGAACCTCCTATCCGTTTTCCAGACAATTTTCATTTAGTATTTCAGCAAATTTTTAAAACATCAGATATGAAGAATAGAAGATTTATTTTATTTTTTATCCTAATGGTTCTCATCGGCAGCTCCTGTAAAAAATTTTTTGATGTAACCCCCCAAACTGAAATCGTTAAGGACCAGTTATTTCAAAAAGAATCGGGTTTTAGGGATGCGTTGGCAGGTGTGTATATTCAACTAAAGGACAACTCCGCCTATGGGCAGGCAATGACAATGACCACGCTGGAATACTTAGTGTCCAGTTGGGACGTTACCACCAATACACCAGGCTACTGGATGGGGTTGTATAATTATAATGAAGTGAGAACAGAAAGCAATCTTGCGGGCATATATCGGCAACAATACAAAATTATTGGCGCCATTAACGAAATTCTGGGTCAGATAGATAATCGAAAAGATGTTTTTAGCGAGGGGATGTATGAAATGATAAAAGGGGAATGTTTGGCGCTACGGGCTTATTGTCATTTTGATATCTTACGTCTTTTTGGACCTTTGCCTACCAACCCTTCTGTAGGCAATAAACTTGCCTATGTGAAATCTGTTTCCACAGCTCAAAACCCGCTTTTAAGCTTCGACGTTTTTAAAACAGAATTAATCAGCGACCTCAACACAGCCGAGTCTTTGTTAAAAGACGTGGATCCCTTCACAAAGTATTCTATTACCGATTTTAAAAAGGGAAACTATAAGCCCGATAACGACTTTTCTAGTTATCGTTATCTGCGAATGAACTTTTACGCTGTAAAAGCTCTTCAGGCTCGTGCTTATCTGTGGTTTAATGATGCACCCAAGGCCTATGAAGCTGCTCGATTTGTAATTGATGCAAAAAATACAGATGGTACGGTGAAATTCCGGCTGGGGAATGCTACCGATATGGGGAATAAAGACTATGTTCTTTCCTGCGAGCATATCATGGCGCTGTACGATTTTCAACTACTTACAAAATATACCAGTATGTTTCCCACCGGAAATTTTTACAAAGGAACCAACGCAACAATTATAAATAATGAACTATTCGGAAATACTGGAACCGATATACGCGAGGCGAGTTTATGGGCGCTTATTGCTGTAAATAGCTACACAAATATTTACACCCTGAAAAAATACGCTTCGGAAGCATCCAATATGGACAACTACTACCAGATCCCGTTGTTGCGAGTGAGTGAGATGTACATGATCGCCATGGAAACGGCTCCTCTCACTGAAGCCAACAGCTTATGGTCCACCTTTTTGTTAAACAGGAACTATACAGATGCAGAGCTTCCAGCCGATGCCGAACTACGAAAATTAAGACTTATAAAAGAATATCGGAAAGAGTTTTATGCAGAAGGGCAGGCATTTTTTGCTTATAAAAGAATTAATGCGCCGAAGTCCAGTGTTCTTTTCTCCCCAGCGGCAGCTACTATTAATTATCTGCCTCCACTACCAAAAATAGAAACAACCATCACCCAATAAATTTTAGCAATGAAACAATTGAAATACGTATTACTCTTTCTCACGCTTTTGACAGGGTTCTCCTGCAAAAAAGCAGATTATTTCACTTACAAGGATATTGCAAGAATTCAATTCGGGCCAGAATTATCGTTGCTCTATTCCTTCTCCAGTGCATTTAAAGACAGTACTAAAACACAAACCTTTGCCTACCTGAGCAATACGACACTCATAGATACTGTTTGGTTCGATATCTATACGATGGGAAATATTTCCAAGCAAGATCGGCCTTTTTCCATAGTTCAAGAACCCGTATCAGGAGCGTACAATGCCGCGCCAGGTGTTCATTATAAGAATTTTACCGACCAGGACATTGCGAAAAATTATATTGTTAAGGCAGGCGACATGCACAGTCGTGTTCCGATTATTTTAATTCGAGATGCCACATTAAAGAGCAATAACGCCGTACTTAAAATTGTAATTGCAGAAAATGAACACTTCAAGTGGGGACAGGAAAACCTATTGTGGCGCCGACTCACCTTTACAGACAAACTAAGCAAACCGGCAAGCTGGAATGTAGGGATGCTGGGTAAATACAGCGAAGTAAAACACCGGTTCATGATTAGCGTTACGGGAGAAAAATGGGATGACGCTTTCATAGCTGCGTTGCCCGCTGACGTACAAGCCCAACAATACTATGTTGGTAAAGTGAAATCGGCATTGATCGCATACAATGCAGAACACCCGGGCAATCCTTTAAAAGATGAAGACGGAGATTTGGTGATTATTCCTTAAACCCCTTTAAATGTTTGTACATGAAAAATTTATATCAGTTACTATTTTTTATTCTTTTCTGCTTCTTTTTTTCCTGCAAAAAAGAAGATGCCAGGTATATCTATCCCGAGAAAGAAGTGATTACTGTGAAAGGACTAGAGCCCAACTATGTAAAAATCAGTGCAGTAGATAAAATCGAGATTAACCCCGAAGTGTCTTCCAATAAAGAGGGTGAACTGGAATATTTGTGGGGTATTTATCAAAAAAACGTACAGCTTGCCAATGTAAACATGGACACGATCGGCCGAGCAAAAGAGCTCAATTACCTTGTAAAAGAGTTTGCAGAGCAATGGGTGCTCGTACTTCGGGTAACAAACAAAAAAACCGGCTATGCACAATATTTCTCTTCTACGGTAATGGTGGGCACACAGTTTACCCGTGGCTGGTATGTATTAAAAGACGAGAATGAAAAAACCGATCTGGATCTTTTTCTAACACCTTCCAATTACAAACCCGCGTCCAAAGTAGAAAACGTGTATAGCACAATGAACGGGAAGAAATTAGACGGGAAAGCCAGTTTGATCCGGTTCAACAGTTTTTATAAATCCGAAACAAATGGCAAGTTTGACAATACCCGCTCGCTTTTTTTATTATCGGAGAAAGATGCATCTGTAGTAAAGGTAAGCGACCTTAAAGAAATTTTTGACTTAAATAATTTGATCTTCGGCGGCGTATCGGTAAAAAAACCAGGCCTCTTTGGGATGGATTTTTTAACCTTCTTCATGACCAACAATGGCCAACTGCACAGTATGATTGGGCAGGGGTACAGTTTTGGAAAATTTGGGGGAAGAAAAATCAAAGGCGTTGATGACGCCCCCTACAGTTTGTCAAAATATCACTTGATGTTTATTTCATCCTATTTCTTTGATGAGCTTAGCAGTTCCTTCGTGTCTTCAACCGATCGAAACCTCAACCTGGTACCGGTGGTTGATAATCCGGGTACGCAATTGAAGGCTAACAATAACAATAAAACACTTATTTATATGGGCATGAAAAGCAGGTCGCCCCTGGGAGGCTTTGCTATTTTCCAGGACAAAACTGATCCTGCGCAAAAAACTCTGGCGCAGGTGTTCCCTATCACTCAAAATTTTAGAATGACAACAACCAATTTGCTCCCCACCCAAAAGATTTATAATGGCGACAATTTTTCGTTATTGTTTGAGGATGAGAACATGATTTATTTTTCTGTGGGGAAAGAAGTATGGTCGCGTAATCTCTCCAATCAGTTTGAGCAATTGCAGTTCACAGTTCCTACCGACGAAACAATTACTTTTATCCGACATCGAAAGAATAACGGTACAGGACCAGAAGCTCCCTTTGCGTACAACTATGTGATTGTTGGAACCAGTACCTCTTCCGGCAATTATAAAGTAAGAATGTTTACAAAAACTTCGGGTAATTTATCTACCGAACCTTTACTTATTTTAGAAGGGAAAGGCAATCCCAGAGATGTGGTGTATGTGTCTCCAGGAGTAAGTACGGGGACTACAACTTTCCCCGATACCTTTTAAGATTCTTCTTTCTTAGAATGAAATTATAAAGTAAGAAATGTTCAAACTGCTGTAGCCCCCGCAATCGCAATCTGTTCAGCCAGAACTCTGGCTGAGTTGAGAACCGAAGATACAGGCATCAATAAGTAGCACGAGATATTTGGGTAGGGTTGAGTTTCACAGAGCACTTCTATAAAAGAAGGAAAGTTTTCTTTCTTGCCTTATTTCGAAAACCGCAACAATAGAAAAGTTCTTCCCAATCCAATGTTCTCATGCTCACTGAGGATTTTTTGAAAAACCGTATCACCTTTTCTGGGGTAGTGTTCACCGAAGGTGTTGCTTGAACAAACGATTGGGACACAAGTAACGCAAGCGGCTCCGGTGGTGTAACTTCTTTGTAGTAAAAAGTCTTCTGGTAGCATCCGTTGCATCACAAAAAACCAGGTGTGGCCTCCAATTCTTTCCTGGAAAATACGGAGACAGAAAAAAGCCCGGAAAATTCCCGGGCTGCATTACTATTTACTTTAATTTTTTATTTTTTAAACTGTGGAATAAGGGAATTGGCTAACTCTACAAGTTGTTTAATACCTTCTACGGGCAAGTTACCTTTTTTAAACTCGGCCATTACCTCGGGCAATTTATTTTCCATTTCCATTAAAAAGTGCTCTTCAAACTCCTTTACCCTGTGTACCGGCACTTCTCGAATCAACCCGTTGGTTCCCAAATAGATGATTGCTACTTGTTTATCTACCGGGTAGGGCGAATACTGGGGCTGTTTCAGAATTTCTACGTTTCTGGCGCCCTTATCAATTACGTTTTTGGTAGCTGGATCCAGATCGCCGCCAAATTTTGAGAAAGCTTCTAACTCGCGGTAAAGCGCCTGGTCTAATTTCAGCGTACCGGCAACCTTCTTCATGGATTTGATTTGAGCATTACCTCCCACACGGCTTACCGATATACCCACGTTAATGGCCGGGCGAATACCAGACAGGAACAAACTGGACTCTAAGAAGATCTGACCATCGGTAATAGAGATTACGTTGGTTGGAATATAGGCTGATACGTCACCGGCCTGAGTTTCAATAATGGGCAAAGCGGTAAGCGAGCCACCTCCTTTTACTAAATGTTTGATGGATTCAGGCAGATCGTTCATGTTTTTTGCTACCTCATCATTTCCAATAATCTTGGCAGCTCTTTCTAATAAACGGCTGTGCAGATAAAACACGTCTCCGGGATACGCTTCCCGACCGGGTGGACGGCGTAATAACAACGATACTTCCCGATACGATACGGCTTGCTTAGACAGGTCATCATATATAATTAATGCCGGGCGTCCTGTATCGCGATAATACTCACCAATGGCAGCTCCTGCAAAGGGAGCATAGAACTGCAACGGGGCCGGATCTGAGGCTGAAGCCGCTACAATGGTAGTGTAAACCATCGCTCCGTGATCGTCTAAAGTCTTCATCACGTTGGCAATATTGGATGCTTTTTGTCCAATTGCCACATAAATACAATAAACGGGCTGGCCAGCCTTATAAAACTCTTTCTGATTGATGATAGTATCAATAGCGATAGCTGTTTTACCTGTTTGTCTGTCGCCAATAATCAACTCTCTCTGGCCTCTTCCTATGGGAATCATGGCGTCCACAGCTTTTAAACCCGTTTGCAACGGTTCTTTTACCGGTTCCCTGAAAATTACCCCGGGGGCTTTACGTTCCAGAGGCATTTCGTATAATTGACCGGTAATGGGACCTTTCCCGTCTATGGGTTCCCCCAAGGTGTTTACCACCCTGCCGGCTAAGCCTTCCCCTACGTTGATCGAAGCGATCTTTCCAGTACGGCGTACCTTAGAGCCTTCTTTAATGTCCGTGCCTTCACCCATCAATACTACACCAACATTATCTTCTTCTAAATTTAGGGCAATGGCGCGTACTCCATCGCCAAACTCTACCAGCTCGCCATAACGAACGTTGGACAGCCCATATACGCGGGCAATACCGTCACCTACCTGAAGCACCGTGCCCACTTCTTCCAGATCGGCATGGGCATTAAAATTACTCAATTGCTGGCGCAATATCGCACTGATCTCATCGGGTTTAATTTCTGGCATAACCTTGCAGTATTTTAGACTATTTTTTTAAATAAAAACTAAATAAATTTATTTCAAAAACCTTTAAGGCCCTTTTTGGGGCTGGCTGGCTGCAAAAGTAGGGCATCGGTAATTGATTACAAAAAATAGAAAGGCAGTTTTTTGAGGTTGGGGGCCAAATTTTAAGGCTATTTGGATATATTTTAAATCTCGATTGCTTTATATGCTTGTTTTTTCGATTTTTTTAAAATAATGGGCAAAATAGCCCTACGGTTGCCGGCTCTACCCCCGTTTACTTTTTACCGCCCACTAACGAGTAGAGGATAGAAGAGCCAAACGAAAGTAAAATACTAAAAGCAAGCGCCCACCAGAAACCATCTACCCGAACCCCATCTTTAAAAAAATATGCGGCCAGCATAATCATAAAAGCATTGATCACCAACAAGAACAAGCCCAGGGTAAACACCGTGGCCGGAATGGTAAGGACGACTAAAATGGGTTTTACCACGGCGTTCAACAAAGCCAATACCAGAGCATACAAAGCTGCAGTTTTCATATCTACAATATGTACCCCGTCTGATAAAATATATCGTTGGATCAGATAGGCCATCAGACCAGTAACAAGGACTTTTAGAATAAAATTCATAGTGTCTGGGTTTCAACTGTTAAAGATATGTCAAATAACCTATAAACGCACATCAGGGGGATAAATTGCATTTTTTGGGTATAAATTTTAGAAACCTGAACTGAATGAGCTTGTGTATCAGGTATATAGGCCACCGTTCACCGAAAGCACCTGTCCGGTAATATAGCTGGCTTCTTTGGCCACGAAGGCGCCAACGGCGTATGCCACTTCTTCGGCGGTACCAAATCGGCCGGCAGGGATTAGTTGCTTCATCTCGGCTTCATTAATTTCGGCAGTCATGTCGGTTTTTATAAAACCCGGAGCCACGGCATTCACCGTAATATTTCTTTTTCCCACTTCCTGAGCCAGGGCTTTGGAGGCTGCAATAATTCCACCTTTGGCAGCAGAATAGTTGGTTTGTCCTGCGTTGCCCTTCAAACCACTTAGGGATACAATATTTACAATACGGCCGTATCTTTTTCGGAGCATGCTGTTGATTACGAGTCGGGTTACAGCAAAAAAACCACCTAAACCCGTGTCCACAACACGATCCCATTGCTCATCTTTCATCCACATCATCAGTACATCATCTTTAATTCCGGCATTGTTTACCAGCACTTCGATGGTTTTATCTTCATTGGCTTCCATCCAGGCTCCTAAAACCGCCTGAACCTCGGCCCGGTTGGCCACATCGAATTGCAAAAGTTGCCCTTCTACCCCCTCAGCCCTTACTTCGGACAAAGTTTCTTCTGCACCCTGCTGGTTGCCTTTATAGTTAATGAGCAGGTTATAACCCATGGAGGCTAATTTTTTACAAATGGCTCTCCCGATACCGCGGGAGCCGCCCGTTACTAATGCCCAGTTCATTTTTTTGGATTTTTATTGATAAACAATATGGGAGGTTCGCTGCTGGGTTCTAAATTGCAGACGCCTCTCATTTACCCGATGTTTCGTTTTAATTGCTCAGTTGCAACGGTTGGGTACTCTTCAGCCAGTCTCGCACCGTTGCCAATGATTGATACAAAGGAGCATCTTCTACAAATTTAGGAAATATTTTACGTAGTCCCTCGTACACAGCCCTTGTTTTTGGAGCCATCCGATCCTGACATTGCAAGAAATCAACTGCTTGTGCCAGGGTCATGGCCTGGATGGCCAATACTTCAAAACTATTTTCAATAACCTTTTTAGCCAGTTGGGCTCCATTGTATCCCATACTCACAATATCCTGATTGTCATTATTATTAGGGATACTGTGTAGATACATGGGAAAAGAAAGCGTTTGGTTTTCTGCTGTGGTGGACACTGCTGTAAACTGGATGCCCTGCATTCCAAAATTGAGCCCTAATTTGCCTAAGTTCACAAACGGAGGAAACTTTTTATTCAATTTTCTATTCAGCATATAGTTTAGTTGTCTTTCACTAAGCATACTGAGTTTGGCAATGGCAATTTTAATTTTATCCATTTCAAAACTAACATAATCGCCATGAAAATTGCCTCCGTGGAAAATGTTCTGGTTGGCAACATCTATTACAGGATTGTCGTTTACCGAGTTGAGTTCATTGACAACGGTTTCTTCGGCCTGTGCTAATGTATCGAACACAGGACCTAAGACCTGCGAAACACAGCGCAGCGAATAATACTCCTGAACTTTATCTTCAAACACATCGTGTTGAATATTATCCGGATTGTAGAGATAGTCGGTTCGGCTGCGAATCATTTGGCTTCCGTCTAATATATCGCGAAAAACAGCCGCTATATAGTTTTGCCCCTGATGGTGTTTTACAATGTTTAGTTCATAGGAGAAGTGGTCGTCATACACTTCCATCAGTTCATTGGTGAATGCAGAAAGCATCACACTCCAGTTCAACAGGTTGCTGGCATGAAGCAGGTTAAGCAAGCCTAAGCCTGTCATTGCGGAAGTGCCATTGATCAGCGCGAGGCCTTCTCGAATATACACTTTCATGGGTTTCAAGCCCGCCTTTTCAAAGCCTTCTGCTGCGGGCATAAGGGTGCTTTCGAACCAAATCTCGCCCTCTCCAATTAGCCCTAATGCAAGGTGCGCCAATTGCACTAAATCGCCACTGGCACCCACCCCACCATGCTCGTAAATACTGGGGATGAGGTTTTTGTTTATCATGTTGGCCAATAAAGTCACTACTTCGGTGTGCACCCCCGAGTATCCTTGAATCAAACTGTTAAGGCGGGCAATCATTACAGCCTTCCCCAGGTGGGGTGGCAAAATTTTACCGCCTCCACTGGCGTGGCTGCGAATAAGATTGTACTGTAATTGCAAAAGTTTGTCTTTGCTGATTTTGTATTGAGCCATGGGGCCAAACCCTGTATTGATACCATAAATGAGCTTACGGTCTGAGAACCGTTTTAAAAACTCGTGTGTTTCAGCTACGTTCTCAACAGCCTTTGAATCAAGCGTCACCGGCTGATCGTCAATCAGGATTTGCTTAAAATCATTTATTGTCAACCACTTACCACCTATCTGAACCATATCTTTCTATTGAATTA
>JBDHYK010000084.1:0-12257 GCA_039811305.1 Niabella sp. | reverse complement strand
ATGCAAATATGCACCGGTGCATACACACTGGTGTTGCGGCCGCTTAGCTGTGCGCTGCTCATTACCACACTACCCGTACGGGCTACTAAGTATTCGCATCCTGTTATGGCCACATCGCAGTCTGCCAATGCATCCTGATTGGTCGCGAGGGGTACGGTTTCTCCAATTAATGAGCCGATTTTGGGTTCTAAACAGAAAATCTTGTCCCAATGGCTGTTCGAAATTAATTCATTCACCTGGCGGGAAAGCTCTTTTTTATTTTGGCAGAAAGCAAATTTTCCCTGCAGGGCAGTGAGTTTTTCAGCAAATTCTATCTCTATATCCTGCGCTAACGGTACCACTGCAGGAGAGTTCCCCTCGCTTTTAGGGAAGGGAAGCGCCACCGGTTCAATGAGGGCTTCTCGTATTTTTTTTAATATCTGATCTTTTGAGTTGGGCACATTACAAAGTTAAGATAAAGACTTATTGGTTACGTTGCTATCGTAAGGGGGCACGCCTGCAGAAATTTCTCCTGAAGGCTTCAGTACATCATCATCTTCTTTTAAAAGTTTTTTTTCTTCAAACGGACGTTTCCCAATCAGGGCTTCCACATCGGACTGAAACAATACTTCTTTTTCCAACAAGGCTTCGGCCAGTTTTTCTACTTCGGTTTTTTTGTCGGTAAGCAGTTTTCGGGTACTAATATAGCAGTCATCTATCAAAGCTCTTACTTCTTCATCAATCAGTTTGGAGGTTTCTTCGCTATAGGGTTTTGTAAAAGCTGTTTCCTGATGGGGGTCGTAAAAGCTTACGTTCCCTACCCGTTCGTTCATGCCATAAATGGTGATCATGGAATACGCCATTCGGGTAACCTGCTGTAGGTCGTTTTGGGCACCTGTAGATATTTTGCCAAAGAAAATATCTTCGCTTGCGCGCCCGCCCAAGGTCATGCACATTTGGTCGGTCAGTTGGTCGGTGTTGTAAAGGTATTGTTCTTTGGGAGTGTATTGTGCGTAACCCAATGCTGCTGTGCCTCGCGGAACGATGGTAACTTTCAGCAGCGGGTAAGCATGCTCCAAAAACCATCCACATACTGCGTGTCCGGCTTCGTGGTAAGCGATTATCTTTTTTTCTTCGGGCGAAATGATTTTGCTTCGCTTTTCCAGACCGCCAATGACGCGATCTACTGCATCCTGAAAATCCTGCATATCAACGGCAGTTTTTCCCTTTCGGGCAGCTATCAGTGCAGCTTCATTGCATACGTTGGCAATATCGGCACCGGCAAATCCGGGAGTTTGCTCTGCTAATTTATGAACGTCGAGGGTTTCGGAGGTTTTAATATCTTTTAAATGAACTTTAAAAATGGCTTCGCGCCCAATCATATCGGGTTGATCTATAGAGATTTGTCTGTCGAAACGGCCGGGGCGGAGCAGTGCAGAGTCTAATACATCTGGCCGGTTGGTGGCCGCCAAAATGATAATACCTGTGTCGGTACCAAAGCCGTCCATTTCTACCAAAAGCTGGTTCAGCGTACTTTCGCGCTCGTCATTGCTCATCATGGCGTTTTTACCACGCGAGCGGCCAATGGCGTCAATCTCATCAATAAAAATAATACACGGTGCTTTTTCGCGTGCCTGTTTAAATAGGTCGCGTACCCGGCTGGCGCCTACCCCTACGAACATTTCAACAAAATCGGAACCACTAAGGCTGAAAAACGGTACCTGTGCTTCTCCGGCTACCGCTTTCGCCAGCAGGGTTTTTCCAGTTCCGGGCGGACCAACCAATAAGGCTCCTTTAGGTATTTTGCCTCCTAAACTGGTATACTTTTTTGGATTTTTAAGAAAATCAACAATCTCCATCACTTCCACTTTGGCTTCATCTAAGCCGGCAACGTCGGCAAAAGTGATGTTTACCTTAGTGCCTTTGTCAAATAAGGTAGCTTTCGATTTCCCAATGCTGAAAATACCACCAGCACCGCCTGGCCCTGCGGCGCCGCCACTCATTTTGCGCATCATCAGGATCCAGATGATAATTAGTATCACAAAGGGCAGAATCATGCCCAGGGCTTTGCCAAAAAAGTCGCTTTCTTTTTCTACGTTGTAGCCTACCTCATGAACTTCGGGATTGGCTTTATAGAAATCCGACATTTGCTGCTGGAAATTATCTCCACTCGTTATTTCAAAATACAGATCGGGGCCGGGCTCAGCAGCACCAAAAGCTGGTTTTTGTGCCGTTGTTTTTTCTAACTTAGGGTAGTGCGAGCTACTGTCTTTTTTTACCCATAGCTTAACAATATCTCTATTGTTTACAATGGAATACTTTTCAACATGACCTTTTTTCACCATGGTTTTAAAATCCTGGAAGGTGATCGGTTCTGTGCTGGTTGACATGGGGTTTAAAAACTGAAACCCTATCATAATGGCTAAAATGATAATAAAAGCCCAATAGACACCAAATTTTGGGGTCTTGCGAGGTTCTGATCCTTTGGGCGACCGATTAGGTGGGAACGGATTATTTTTTTCCTGTTTATTATAACTATTCTGGTTCGACATTTCTAAAGGTTGATGAATATATAAAGCAAAAAGCTCTTAAAAGTTTAATTTTGAAACGATTACTCACGACAAGTGTTTTTGAGAAGCAGCATCCTGCCATAAATCTTCTAATTTATAGAATCTGCGGCTTTCTGGCATCATTACATGCACAACGATATTGATATAGTCCAATAAAATCCAATGTTGCTGCTGATTGCCTTCTTTATGTAATACTTTTTCCCCCGTCAACTCCCGTACCCTGTCCTCCACGTTATCTGCAATCGCTTTTAACTGGGGTTGATTAGATGCCTCACAAATGACAAAATAATCTGATACAGCTTCGTCTATTTTTTTGAGATCAAGGGAAAGAATATTTTCGCCTTTCTTTTCCCGAATAGCCTCCAGAATGGTCTTAAAGAGCTTTGAGTTTTTTGTTAGTCGCACACCAGAGACACGGCTTTTTCTTTTCAAGGATGTTATGGGTTCCAAATAGAAAATTTTATTTTAATAGAATAGTTAAATAAATTGTGGCGGTTGTGTTCTAATATCTGTTTTACTTTGCTCAAAAATAACAAATATTGCCACAAACGAACGAAGATAGTTTTTTCGCAACTTCATTTGTTGAACTATTTACAACCGATAGTACCAATAACTATGCCCTTAACCTGCTTAGAGACCCAAAACTGACGGAGCGGCAGGCTGCAACTTTGGATGGAACCGTAGTTTTTGCCCACGAACAAACGGCCGGAAAAGGACAAAGAGGTAAAACATGGTGGTCTGCTCCTGATGAGAGTCTTCAAATGAGCTTGATTATCAATCCTTTACAATTCCAATTGGGAAATCAGTTTTTGCTAAGCGCCTTTGCTGCTATAACAGTAAGGGCTTTTTTTGAACAATTAGCCGAAAAACCCATCGCCATTAAGTGGCCCAATGATATTTATTTTCAAGACAGAAAGGCAGGAGGCATTTTGATTGAAAACGTCGTTTTGGGGAGCAGATGGCAATGGGCGGTTATCGGGATTGGCCTGAATATCAATCAGCGAAACTTCGATTCCCGGCTGCCCAATCCCGTGTCGTTGCGTCAAATTACAGGAGCCACCTACGATGTGGTAGTAATGGCAAAAGAATTGCAAAAGGAATTTCAAAAAGCTTTGTCCACCCTGGAACCGGGTAAAGATGTAGAAAATCTGATCCATGTTTTTAACCAAAATCTTCATAAAAAGGGGAAAACAGTACGGTTGAAGAAGGATGACCGGGTGTTTGAAGCCCAAATAATTGAAGTAACTCCTAAGGGACAATTGCTGGTACACCACCATACCGACGAACTGCTAAATTTTGGTGAAGTAATTTGGTTGGGGTAGAGAACAGTATGAACGATTGGTTCTGAGGAACAAACGAGTCTTTATTACACAAAAAATTTTGTTGCAATATTGTTTTCTTATATGTATCTTTAAACACGAAGAGGAAAACGTGTGCAAATACCGTTGTTTGAAAACGGATTGCATCCCTAACTGACACTTTGAGGCGCATTGGTTGAATAGGAGATTTTTCAATTTTTATATTAACAAACAAAACGATTACACATGTCAACTACAAATGAAAAGTATCTTATTCGTTTTACAAACGGTAAGAGAGCCAGTGAAGTGGAAGAATTTGATTTTTCAAAGCCTGAACTCTCCATTGGCCGCGATCCAGCAAGCGATATTCAGTTTGATCCCGAAACGGAACTTGTTGTGAGCCGCGAACACGGGAAAATTATTAAAAAGGCCGATGATCTTTTTATTATTGAAGATAATCACTCGCGAAACGGCACCTTTGTAAATGGAAATAAAGTGAGCGGTACGGTGTTGCTGCATCCCGGAGACGAAGTGAAATTAGGGGTCAACGGGCCGTCTTTCATCTTCGATCTTGCATCTCGCACCAGTGGTCCCCAGCCTACACAATTAGTAAATATTAGCCCGGCCACTACTACGATTGATGTGGAAGCCCGTACCACAACTGCTAAAAAATCAACCAGCAAATTTGCATACTGGCTGGTACTACCCCTGGCGCTATTATTAACAGGTGGTGGTGTGCTTTGGAAAGGGCATCAATCGAGTGTGGTATCAAAAGTTGGAGGAGAAGGAGAGCTGGGTATTCAGATTTTTCCCATGCAGGCCTTAATGCCAGCTGCTTATAAAGTTTATGCCAATCCGCTTGCGTTGGACGGTCGTTATTATTTTGCCAAAATTGTAATAGATAATAAAGGAGTGGGGGTGCTTAAAGATGTAAAAGTGGAATATTCTATTGCAGGATACATTAACTGGACAACCGTGTCGGATATTAAGTTTATTTTACCGGGAGGCTCTGCGGTAGCCACTATATATCCTCAGTTTCCGCAGTCAATTACGCAAAAAACAACAGAATCTACGGATAGGGCTCAAATTCGTATTACCTATAACTCGGCAGGCAAGCAGGAAAAGTATGAAAAGACCTACTTATTCCAGATGCTCAGCCGCAATGATTTTTTATACACCAATATGCCGGCAAGTGAAGTAACCGGCAGCAGAGACCTTGAAGATAACAATGATTTGGCTCCTGTATTTGTTACCCCGCAGGATCCTATTGTGAAATACTGGGTACAACAGGTTCAGGAAAAGGTGTTAGGGGGAGAAACGGCATCCGTGGGGAATGATCCCGACGAAGCCATTCGGTTTATGATGGGCGTTTATGAAGCTACCCGCCGTACGCACATGGTGTACAGCGGCACCGGAGGAGCTTTTGTACAGCAGGGCGATATACAGAGCACTCAGCAAAAAATTCGCTTGCCACGCGAGGTGATCACCGGAAACACAGGCCTCTGTATTGAGATGAGTTTCCTTTATGCCAGTGCGTTTGCTGCTGAAGGGTTGGATCCGGTGATCTTTTTTGTGCCGGGTCATGCGTATCCGGGGATTAAATATAACGGTCAGTTTTATGCCATCGAGCCCACCGCTGTAGGCGGCGAAGGTTTGGGACATATTGCAACTCCTTTGGAGGCTTTCATGATAGGACAAAAAAATCTAAAAGAATTTGTAGAAAAAATTCAACAGGGCGATCCCAGATATAGTTTAATAGACGTTAACGCTCTAATTAAACAAGGGGTACAACAAATGGAACTTTCTGATGATGCTTTTTTGCGTACTAAAGTAGATGATCTGGGTGCGCAGTTAGCCGTGGGTGGCCCGTTTGTATTTTCAAAAATACAATAATGGCAATTACACGGCTACTGGTGTTTTGGAACGGCAGGGATGGGTGCTTAACAAATGCACAAACGCAACCCACAATCAACACCAGGAATTTCTGAATTTCGAATCACAAATTTTCAATTTTAATTTTAAGAACGATGAAAAAAATATTGTTACTAACAGCCACATTCTTTATTGCAAGTACCATAGAAGCGCAGCTTGCGCCCTCTACCTTACAAATCAATACAGAAGCCAAAATAGACTCTACGGGAAACGCTATTTTTGAAATGAAGGGAAAACTTACTGCCCAGCAATGGATCACCTGGAATTATATGTATGGAGGAGGACAGGCATCCATGGTGAAACGCAATATTGAAAGAGCGGTAAGCCCCTATTATGTTTATGACTTTAAGTATGTCCCTAATGAAATGGATCGTTCTTTTGAAGTGGAGTACAGAGCCAAAGGGGTGGTGGAGTATTTGGGAAAAGACAAATGGATTGCATCCTTAGGGCTCAGGGATATTCAACCCTCGAAACTTACTGAAACTACATTTAATTGTGTAACGTCGCAGGCAACAGGAAACGGAGGTGTTTTGCAGAATAACATGAAATACACGCTTCCATCGGATGCAACCAATATGCAGTTTGATAAAGATGAGTTTGGAAATGTAACGGTTCTTTACAACCGTCCCACTGAAACCACAATTGTTTCAGGGAGCAAAAATATGCAGACAGCAGGATATTCGCTTATCGGCGCCGGTTTATTGTCATTAATCGGTATTATGGTGTTTCGCAAGAAGTTATAATACTCATTTTGAATTAGTTGCCAAATTCAAATAAAAATAGTGCAGGCTGTACACAAAAAAAGTAGAAACCGGTTTATGACAAAATCCGATATTTTTTGAAGACTGAATGTCGAATGCGGTCAACGGAAGAATGTAAAATTAAATCATCCTGCATCTTCGCCAAACCGAGTCGGCAACTCAGATTATCTGATAAAATAAAAGGCTGGCTAACAAAAAGCTATGTTTAAATGGTTCGATACAAGAAAAACCAATCTGGAACTTAGGCGCTTTCATAACGCTGGAACGCTGCATAATATGGTAGTATCTGTGGCAACCGATGTTGGAAGAATACGTACGAATAATGAAGATACAGCCTGTGTATTTGCACCGCTTGACAAGGAATTACTTACCAGAAAAGGGTATTTGATCGTTTTGGCAGATGGCATGGGTGGGCACAATAGCGGGGAGGTGGCCAGCGAAATGGCGCTGGATACGCTAAGTGGGGCTTATTATAAGACTAAGGGAAATGTTTTAAAATCTTTAAAACAGGCTGTAAACGAAGCGAACCAGGCTATATATGATGCTTCTGTAACTCATGCAGCCTACCGGGGAATGGGCACCACCTGCACAGTGGTTGTAGTAAAAGAGGATGAGTTGTTTCTTGCACAAGTTGGGGACAGCAGGGCGTATTATTTTAAAGCGAACGAAATAATACAGCTGAGCAAAGATCAGACTTTAGTGCAGCACAAAATTGATACAGGTCAGATAAAACCCGAAGAAGCCGCCACAGATCCCGAAAGGAATGTGCTTACCAATGCCCTGGGAACCAAACCTTTTATAGATGCCGAAATCAAGCGGCTACAATTTCCCTGGGGAAGCCATGCCTGCCTCTTACTTTGTTCAGATGGCTTGTATGAGTATGTAAGCAAAGCAGAAATGGCCGATTTGTTATCTGAAGAAAAAAATATAGAACAGGCAGCAAGCGAACTAATCGAAAGAGCCAAAGCGCGGGGAGGACACGATAATATTACTGTGGTCATTGCTTCATTTGATGGGCGTATTAATAACAGAGCGGTAAAAGATACTAACCCGGGGTAAAGATAGTAGAGAGAATTTCTCTACGAACTCCTGCATTGAAACAAGAAAAAATCTTTTCATTACAAAATAAACCGAAAGATTATGATTGGGAAAACCCTTCAAAATTACCAAATCACATCGCTATTAGGCGAAGGGGGTATGGGTAAAGTATATTTAGCTACTGATACGCTTTTGGGCAGGCAGGTGGCCATCAAGAATCTGACTGCAAATCTCACCAGTCAGCCTCTGTTTTTAGAGCGTTTTAAGAACGAAGCAAAGACACTTGCCCGATTGGCACACCCTAATATTGCGTTACTGTATAACTATTTGCAAGATAATGATGAATATTATATGGTGATGGAATACGTGAAAGGACAAAATTTAGAAGAGTTACTTCGAAAAAAAGGAACCATTCCCTATCAGATCGTTGTACCCGTTATTTGTGCCGCGCTAGAAGGATTAGATCATGCACATAGAAAGGGGATTTTGCACCGCGACATAAAACCTGCCAACCTGATGCTTACCGAAGATCATCAAATAAAACTCATGGATTTTGGAATAGCAAAAGTTTCCGATGCTGCCAAGCTCACGCAAGTCAGCCGTGTAATTGGTACGATTGAGTTTTTAGCACCCGAACTCATTGAAGGGAAAGACCCCTCACAAGCATCCGACATTTATGCCGTGGGTGTAACAATGTATGAATTGCTGACCGGCAAACTTCCTTTTGCAGGAAAGAGCGACTATATGTTAATGCAGGATATAGTGAAGGAAAAGCCCCCCGTGATGCAACAACTCAATAGTGCGATTCCTAAGAAACTTTCCGAGATTGTCTTAAAGTCTTTGGAGAAAAAGCCCGAAAAGCGATTTTTAAACGCCAAAGAGTTCTCAACAGCGTTACGCACTGCTTTTCCAGGCTTGGATGAAATTGATGAAAAACTACTGTTTCCTGGAGTGCCTTTAACGACCGAGATTTCAAGTTTTGCTAAAAAGCAGGAGCTGCCAAAAGCTACAGAATATAGCGCTACAGCGGCTCCTGAGACCACCATTACAAGTACTCGACAATCTGGAAATTTTTCAAAACTACCAGATGCTAAATCGCTGTTAAGAAATAAATACCTTTATATTGTTCTAATTGCAGCACTCATTCTGTTTGCGTTGTTTAAGATATTGTTTAACGGCGAACAAACGCAGCAGCAGAGCAATACAGACTCGCAACTGCCTCCTGCCAGTAATGTACTACCGGCAGAGGGGAGCAACGAAGAGCTGAGTTCTGTTGTTCAAGAGGCATCAACAACCAACGCAGATTCTATTGCCGTGGTATTGAACAGAAAAAAAGAGGAAGAAAGCAATCCTTCATCCGGTAGGGTGGTGGCAGACAATGCAGTTAAGCCCCAACCTGAAACCCGCAATCCAGGGAAAACTGTAGAAAAAGACCCGCCTTCCAGCGCAGAGCCCGAATCAATAAAACCGGCACCGTCGGCCGTTACAGAACCCCTAAGGCTGAGGGCTTCTGTGGTTCTTTCGATGCGGGAAGATTTGACACCCGAAACCGCTAAGGACGGCCAGCCCATTAGCTTTAAGGTAGTATCGCCTGTGGAAATGAGAGGAACAACGATTATTCCGGCGGGTGCTGTTATACATGGGAAGATACGAAGGATTGGTAAAATGCGAATGGATCTTGACTTTAGCTCTGTGTCTGTAAAAGGGTATAACCATCGTTTAGAAAAATCAGAAACTTCGGCCAATATCCGTGATGTATTATCCCAGGGCAATAGCTTTAAAACGGGGCTTCGGGGTACGATCTACCCTTGAAATACCAGGCTTTCAATTGCAAACCTTTTTGGTTACGACAAGAACAGGTTTTTTAAAGGGTAAAGGTTATTTCTTTTTTTGATCGTTCAGCCAGGCGCCTGTATATTGTTGTGCCAGTACGGTTGTCATTTCCATTAATTGGCTGGTCAGTGAGGTGATCCCTTTGCTGTTGGACGGAAGCTGCTGAATTTTGTAATGGTTTAAATAGAACATGGGTACACCGGAGTGGTTTTGTAGGGGGGGAGCCCAGGTGAACACATAGTTCCCGCCGTCTTCTGGTGTATAGTTGAGGTACAATACAAAATTGGCCTTAGCCGGGTTTTCTACCAGATCAAAGTTTTGATTCTGTAAAAGCAGTTTTCTAAACGGAGCCAATACTTTTTGAGGTAGGGGCAGAAATACAAAGAAGGTGCTATCTGGATATTTTTCAGCATAAAACTCAAGCAGTTTTTTATTTGTAAATCCTGTATTATTTAAAAAGATGTACCTGGATTCTTCTGTCATGTACCAATTAGAATAGCTACGATAGTTTTTGAGTTGTGCCAAAGGAATTATTTCATACATGTATTTTTGAAAGGTAGTGGGTGCAATAGGCTGTAGGTTTAAAAACAGTTTTATTAAAGGCTTCGACTTTGTAAAATTGTCCGTACGCACAAATCGTGCACCTTTTCCAATTTGCAGCCCTTTGCCAGCAACCAGTTCTGCGGTGGCAGCGTTTTGTTCTACTGCAACAACTTTAAGCTGGGCAGATTTTTTATTTCCATTTAATGATAATACGTTCCCTACAGCCAGCCCGCTGGATTTGCCACTGCTTAACTCATACGTATTTTTGGTTTTGCGCGTAAAAACAGCTTCAACAGAGGGCTTAAAATTAGCT
Source organism: Niabella sp. (assembly GCA_039811305.1). GTDB lineage: Bacteria > Bacteroidota > Bacteroidia > Chitinophagales > Chitinophagaceae > Niabella. The sequence continues at coordinate 1,990 of JBDHYK010000084.1, read as the reverse complement.
GCCGACAGTCCTATCAGGTTACGTGAGGATCTTTGTGGGTCTTGAAAACGCATCGGTGTTTGCGTAAACCCTTTTTGTTTTATTAGTGCTTGTATTTTTGAGAAGAGGTCTTTGACCGGTATGTCATTACGACTGTCATTTATCACTTGCAGGAGCGCTTTTGTAAAAACGCCGTGGTAGTCCCCGGCTGCGTCTTTCATTTCCAGGCCTTTTTGATATTCATCGGTGCCGGAGAGCGATAAAAACATAGAACGTGGTCTTTCTGAAGGGCGAACCACTATGCTGGGGTCGTTGATGGCTAAACTATCCTTCATATTAAAAGCTCTGGCTGTAGTAATTAGTGCACTGTCAAGAATTTCATTTCCGCTGAAAGCTCTTTGATCCAGGTGTTGCAGATGTTCGGGGAAAAAGTTGTTAAATGCGAAACTGATGAACACATCGTCAAATCCAATTGACCGTTGGGAGAACTGTGGTGTTAGTTCCAGATAGGGATTGTGGAAGTCCAACCCCGTTGCCTGAGACAAATGTCCGGCAAAACAGCAGTCAAATATTCCGGTAGCAATTACCTTTTTATCTACAAATTTATTGAAGGCACGTTTTATGTTAGCATCCCGGAACAAACACCCCAAGTTATCAGCGTACAGGTCGCTTAAAACAATGGCCTGGTTCATACCCATTTTTAGGGCGCGTTCGGCTTTGCTTTGCCCATCGTTGTTCATCCATACGCCGTGGCCTGAAAAATAGAAGACGAAAGCATCGCCTGGGTTCGATTTTTGAAGCAACGTGGTAAAGGCGGCATCTACATTTTTTCTGCTGGCGTTTTCATTAGTAAGCAGTAGGATGTTTGCTTCGCTAAAGCCAAAACGCTGGATCAACATGCCCTTAATGGCAGTGGCATCGTTTACGCAACCCCTAAGTACAGAGCGGTGTAGGACACCGGGCCGGTCGTAGTAGTTATTAATACCAATAACCAGGGCGTATTTTTTTTGAGCAAAAACCTGGCAGGAAATGCAGAAAAATGAAAAAAATATCAGATATTGTATTTGAATCTTCAAACGATAATATTTTTTATGCTGAAACATTTCTTAGACGAATCGTTTAAAAATTTGTTGTTTTTAGCAATACTTTTTGGAATAGCAACAACCGGCTATTGCCAACATAAAGATACAGATAGTTTAATAAATGCTGTGAAAGAAGCAAAATCAGATTCGGCAAAAGCAGAAGCGATGTATTATTTGAGTTTTGCTTACCAGATCTATAAGCCGGATTCAGCGTTATTGGTGGCACAACAGCTCTATGATTTTTCTGTGAAAAAAGGGTTTCTAAGAGATCAGTCTTCAGCGCTGGACGCTATTGCGGGTGCTTTTTTAAGAATGGGCGATAATACCAAGTCTTTGGAATACTATCTGAAACGATTGAAAATTGAGGAGCAAAGAGCTATTCCTTACAATTTAGCAATTATTAATATGAACATTGCTAATGTTTACAATAGAGATAAAGATACCGCCAAGGCATCCTATTATATCCTAATAGCCGATTCTATTATTTCGGCTGATTCGATTGAAGAATTGAAGCCTTACGTGTTTTTGAACGCCGGTAACATTTTTGAAAAATCAAACCGGTTATCTGAAGCCATGCGATACACCCAAAAAAGCTATCAATTGGCTATGACTATGAACGATACGCTTATGATTGGTTCTGCATTGAATAACATTGGGAATATTTACTATAAATTAGGCGGCATGTCTTTGGCCATAAAGAATTATGTTCAAAGTCAATATTTTATAAAAGCGGCAAACGACAATCAAACGCTGACCGAGGGGTTACTTGGGCTGGCAAAAGCCTATAAGCAACAGCACAGACTAGACTCTGCACTGTATTTTGCGAAGCGTTCCTACAATATTTCAGACAGTAATAAACTCCTCGCCAACGCAATGGCATCCAGTAGATTGCTGGCAGATTTGTATAAGGAGGAAAAAAAATTTGATAG
>JBDHYK010000083.1:0-12281 GCA_039811305.1 Niabella sp. | reverse complement strand
TGCAATTATCGGAATATACGCAGGCTCATTTCTTTTGCCCCGGTAAGGTACGGGAGCTAGATAGGGCGCATCTGTTTCAAGAATCAATGCATCCATAGGAATATGGGGAAGAATCTCAGCTAATCCACCATTTTTAAAAGTGAGAACCCCGCCAATACCCAAATAAAACCCTTCGTTCAGGATAGAGTTTGCCAATTCCAGATCTCCACTAAAGCAATGAAAAACGCCTGTTAGTCCTTTGGAACTGTATTTTTTTACCACATCAAGGCAGGCCTGGGTTGAGTTTCTACTGTGAATCACTACCGGTAGGTGATACTCCAAAGCCCATTCTATTTGTTGTTCAAAAGCATGGTATTGTTGCTCTTTGTAGGTAAGATCCCAGTAAAAATCTAATCCGGTTTCTCCAATGGCTACAAATTTTCGTTGCCTGAGGTAGTTTTTGGCTATCTCCAGCTCTTCTTTATAGTTTTGTGCTACCGAACAGGGGTGAAGCCCCATCATACTCTGGCAGTGCTGGGGATGGCTTTGCTCAAGCTGCAACATTTGGGCATGGGTTTCACTATCAATTGCGGGCATCAAAATGGGTACTACTCCCTGCTGTAGTGCCCGCTCTAACATTTCTTGGCTGTCTGCTTCAAATAATTCGCTATAAATATGCGAGTGACTATCAATATACATCTTTTTCTTCCTTTTTCTCTAAGCCAAAAGCCGAACCTTTCAACATTCGGTTTGTGACTTAATTGGCAAAGTACAACTTTGTATGATTTTTGCTTGTTGAGGGTCCTTTTCGGCCTTTGGGTTGCAAAAAATTGAAATTAAAGAACTATTTTTTGTAGAAATTTATAAAACCATTTAACTTCACCCTAAGTTTTCATAGGGTACGGATTAAAAAAGGGCCTGGGTATTTACCCCGGCCCATTTTTTGGAAAGAGGGTGCTGTGTAGAGGCTCAAACCGGAAGTCTTTCTCAGCAAAAAACTGTAGCACCCGCGGTAACGCATAACTCAGGTTTTGAAAAGCCTTCTCACTGTCGTGAAAAACAATGATGCTGCCTGGTACCGACTTGTTTACAACGTTTAGTACGCAGGTTTCGGGAGTGGTTTTTGAGTCAAAATCGCCGCTTAGCACGTCCCACATTACAATATGGAATCCTTTTTTAAGAGATGTAGTTTCCTGCAACGCTTTAGCCTGAAATCGGGTTATTTTGCCATAAGGGGGTCTAAATAAATCAGAATCAATATATTCAGCAGCTATCATCACATTTTTCAGGTATTCATAATCGCTGGTCAGCCATCCGTTCAGGTGGTTGTGGGTATGGTTACCAATGGCATGACCCTGGTATAAAATTTCTTTAAAAATTTCAGTTTCTTTTGCTACGTTTTTACCGATGCAGAAAAAGGTAGCTTTCGCATGAAATTGCTGTAACTGATTCAAAACAAAGGGAGTAGCCTTAGCATGGGGGCCATCGTCAAAGGTTAAGTACAGGTTACGAGAGGCGGTAGGCACATCCCAAATATAACTTCTATACAATTTTTTAAGCCATTTCGGCGTTTTAATAAGGTACATGATAATAGTTTACCAAAATTAATGGATTAAATAAAAAGTTGCCTTCATTTTATATTTTCAACAAAAAGTTAAATACATTTGAACGCTATCTATTGATTATGGATTTTTGGGAAACAGGTTTCTAAGGAATAGAAAGTATCAGGTTATGACATTGAAAACAACAGAAGATTATGAACAACGCCGCAATAAACAGGTTTCGGGTATGCGGGCAACTTTGGATTACGCTATGGGCGCCATAATTTTTTGTGTGGGTGCTTTTTTATTTTTCAGGCACCTTTTGGAAATAGATTTTAATAAGTCGTATCCCCCCGATGTTACCGACAAGGTTTTTGGCATTGTTTTTCTGGTGTATGGAAGCTGGAGAATTTACAGAGGGTATAAGAAAAATTATTTCAGGTAAAATGGTGTTGAATATTTGCAGGTATCTGCTCTGTTTTTGGTTTGGAGTGGTGTTGATAGCTTCCTGTAAGCCCTATCAGGAAAAAGAAGCTGAAAAAAAAGACAGCCCGGTGCGCGGCGAAATTACCATCAGTGCCGATGAGTCTTTCAGGCCGATAGTGAAGGAATTAGTAAAAGTGTATGAATCGAACAACGCGGCCACGAAGATACATGTTGAGTATAAGCCCGAGGCAGACTGTGTGAAAGATTTATGGAATGACAGTATCCGCATGATCATTTCCACCTTTCAGTTGAGTGAAAAAGAACGCCTCGCAATTGTGGACTCTTTGCACACGGTTGTTCGGCAACTGCCTGTGGCGCGCGATGCGATAGCGGTAATTGTAAACCATGCAGCTTCTGATTCATTATTTTCGATGAACGATCTCAGGCTGATACTTACGGGAAAAAATCCAAAGGGACTGTTTCCTGTGTTTGACGGAGTAAAAGCTACCAGCACCGTGCGATTTGCAATGGACTCGGTTTTAAAGGGTTGGGCACTAACCGACAAAGCCATGGCCGCACGTACCAGCGATTCGGTAATTCAGTTCGTAGCCAAAAATCCCAAAGCAGTGGGATTTATCGGAGTAAGCTGGATTGGTAACCCCGAAGACCGTCAACAGTTAAGTTTTTTGAAAACTGTAAAAATAGCACATCTCGAAAGCAACGATATGCCCGGAAAATATATCTTACCAGTGCAGGCTACTATTTATACGAAAAGGTATCCGATGACAAGAGATTTAGCCTATATTTTAAAAGAAGGACATAACGGGCTGGGTTCCGGATTCGCCGATTTTATAAGCGGGCATTTGGGACAGTTGATTTTTAGAAGAGCCTATTTGATGCCCGGAAGAAAAAGTTTCAGAATACGGCCGATTAAACTAAATGAAGAGTAAACCATATTTTTTTTATACATTTACACCTTTTTAAAATTTAGAAGTGATGATAAACAAAACGATCCGATTACTGCTGTTAGGTATTTTTTTAAGTGCAGGGGTACATGCCCAATCTGTACAGGAAGGTATCCGCGCATTTAACTCAGACCGGTTAGACGATGCAATGGGCATTTTCCAAAAACTTAGTGATAAAGCAGAAGGCGCCTACTGGCAGGCAAGGGTGCTTTTACAAGAACGTAAGTTTGCCGAGGCTCGAACAGTTGTAAGCTCTGGTCTGGCAGCCCAACCCAATAATCCCTTACTCACAGCATTAAGTGGCGAGTACTTGCTAATGGACAAAAAGCCCCAGGAGGCCAAACAGGCATTTGATGCTGCCATAGCCGCTACGCGCACTAAAAGAAGCGCTGGCGATGCAAAAGTTCTCAATGCGGTAGGCCGCGCCATTGTACAAACCTATACCGAGTATAAAAATGGCGACCTGAACTTTGCCATTCAGTGTTTAGAAGCCGCTGTAAATGAATTAAAAGGAGTAAAAGAAAAAAACAGGGATACCTGGTTGTTAGCCGATGCCTATTCCAATCTTGGCGATGCCTATCGTATGGCACGCCCGGGAGAAGGCAGCCACGCATTTGCCCAGTATCAAAATGCGGCAGCCGCAAATAGTGGTTACGGAAAAGCCATATTCAGGATGGCACAAATTTTTAAATCGCAGAGAAACCACGAATTGTTTCAGGAGTATTTAAACAAAGCGATTATAGCAAACCCCACCTATCTTCCCGCGTATTACGAACTTTATGCATATAAATTAGGTACTGCTGACTATAATGGCGCCCAGCAAATTGCCGAAAAAATTAAGCAAAATACCCCAGGCAACCCCAATAATGAGTATTTCTCAGCACAAACCTACTATGTAAATAAACAGTACGATCAGGCTATTGCCTCAGCAAAAAAAGTGATTGAAACCGCTAAAGACCGCGCCAATCCCTCTGCATACAAAGTGATCGCCTATAGCCTTATTGATAAAAAAGATAGCGCAGCCGCCATCCCATACGTAGATGAGTATTTCAAAAAACAACGCCCCGAAGGTTTTGTTCCTAAAGATTATACCCTCAAAGTAATGGCGTATTCAGCAGTTCCGGGAAATGAAGCCCTCTTGTACGATACCTATTTGGACGGATTGAAAGCCGATACGGTACTCGAAAATCGTATAGATTTGCTGGAAGATGGCGCAAAGTTTTTCCTGAGTAGAAACAAGTTTGAACTGGCTGGTGATATGTACGCCAAACTCATCGAAATCAAACCAGCAGAAAGAATAACCATCAACGACTATTTTAATGCAGGTGTTTTTGGCTACTACAGGGCTGGCGATTATGCAAAAGCCTGGAAGTTTTTCGATATTATGCGCACGAAATACGCAGATATGAATTACGGATATCTTTGGGCCTACAACTGTAGCAGCGTCTTCGACTCAATAAATGCAAAAAATATAATGGTTCCTGATGCAGAAAAATTAATTGCATTCTCTCAAAAAGACAGTGCTAAAGATGCAAAAGCCAACCTGTTTAGAGCAACCTATGGGTTAGCAATGTATTATGCCAACGAAGCGAAGGATAATGCAACCAGCCTTAAATATTTCCAAATGGCATCGGATGCCTCTACCGATGAAAGTGTAAAACAACAATTAGCCGATATCATTAAACAATTAAGTGGCGCTGTAAACAATGCGCCCGCCCCCAGTAGCACGAAACAACCCGTTAAACCCAAAGGCGGACGATAACGAATACAGTTTCATACAGAAAACTAATATGAAAGTCCTGGTTTTATACCGGGACTTTTTTTGAATAAAAAATTTACAAGGTTTATTTAACTTACTACCTTACTTTTGCTTATCTACAGAACAATCATGGTTTACCTACTACAAACAACAAATGCCGGAACCGATGCGGTTACTTTTTTGCCATTAGGCTTGCAGATATTATTTGCTGCTGGGCTAATTGTTTTATTGGCAGTAGTATCGCACCTTTTAGGTCCGAAACGGAAAACTTCGGAAAAGCTTCAGACTTTTACAAGTGGTATTGCCTCACATGGCGAAGCACGCCAGCCCGTAGCCGTGAAGTATTTTCTAACAGCGATTTTATTTGTACTTTTCGATGTGGAGGTTATTTTTTTCTACCCCTATGCGGTTATTTTTAAAGAGTTGGGCTGGCCTGGCTTTTTAGCGGTATTAATGTACGTGGGATTTTTTGCCTGTGGCTTTTACTACATTGTAAAAAAAGGCGCCCTCAACTGGGAAGAATAATGGGTTCTGCGGGTACTGTTTTTAATTGTAATTCGTAAATTTTTAGTTTGTAACATGCGTCCGGTTCAATATAATGTAAAAGTTAAGCAGCTCGAAAAAGACATCAGTATGGTAGATATGCCCGAAGGGCACATGGGTGAGGGTTTTTTTGCTACCAGTTTTGATAAAGTAATCGGGCTGGCTCGAAAAAACTCTTTATGGCCCTTACCCTTTGCTACATCCTGTTGCGGTATTGAGTTTATGTGCACAATGGCTTCTCATTACGATATCGGGAGGTATGGCAGCGAACGCTTAGCATTTACACCCCGCCAGTGCGATTTGTTAATGGTGATGGGTACCATTGCAAAAAAAATGGGCCCGATTCTACGCCAAACCTATCTTCAAATGGCCGAGCCCCGCTGGGTATTATCTGTGGGCGCCTGTGCTTCCAGCGGTGGTATTTTTGATACGTACAGCGTTTTACAGGGCATTGATCAAATTATACCGGTAGATGTGTATGTTCCAGGCTGCCCGCCACGCCCCGAAGCTATTTTAGACGGTTTGATGCGGATTCAGGATCTCGTAGGAAAGGAAAGCCTCAGAAGAAGGAACAGCCCCCATTATAAGGCGCTGCTGGACAGCTACGGAATTCAATAAAAAACAGATGAAATTGTGCAAACAAGTTATCGGCAAAGCAGGAAACGAAAAAAGCAGGTGATTTTTGGAAATAAAGGTGTTTAGCTCAGAAATATTTTGTTTCTTTAGAAAATAGAATTTTAAGTCATATTTTTTGGTTTTATGGCACTATCCAACGATATTATTAAACAAAAACTTATTGATAAGTTTGGGGATAAAGTAGGCAATTTTGAAGAGCCCTATGGCCTTCTCACCTTTGAAACAGAAAATGAAAGCAATTTAAAAGTGCTTGCCTTTTTACGCGAAGATGAGGCCTTGGGTCTGAGCTTTCTTACAGATATATGCGGGGTGCATTATCCTAACAATAAAGGAAAAGAACTGGCCGTGGTGTATCATTTACATAATATGGCTGAAAATGTACGGGTAAGAATGAAAGCCTTCACGAACATCGAAAAACCCGAAGTGTTTACAGCTACCGCTTTATACTCGGCTGCTAATTGGATGGAAAGAGAAACCTTCGATTTTTTTGGAATCAATTTTTTGGGGCATCCCAATATGAAAAGGATTTTGAACGTAGAAGAAATGGATTATTCTCCTTTAAGGAAAGAATTTCCCTTGGAAGATCAAAGCCGCAGCGACAAGGACGATGAGATGTTTGGCCGGGAAGATTGGTAATAACAACGAACTTTTTAAACCCATTGGAACTGTAACAAGTTGCAAATAAAGATCAGATGGCAGAAGAAAAATATAGTCATATTCATTTGCCGGTGGATTCACTGGAAAAGCAAACCTCTACAATAAATTTTGGGCCCATACACCCCGCTACTCACGGGGTGATGCAGAATATTATGGAGCTGGACGGTGAAAAAATTGTATCGGCAGAGCAAACAATCGGCTACATTCACCGGGCTTTTGAAAAAATAGCCGAACGCAGAGCCTTGTACCAGATTACGCCTTTGACAGACCGGCTGAACTACTGTTCGGCCCCCATAAACAATTTAGGATGGCATTTGACCTGTGAAAAACTTCTGGGGATAAAAACTCCAAAAAGAGTAGATTATCTGCGCGTGATCATTATGGAATTAGCTCGAATTGCCGACCACCTTATTTGTAATTCCATTATGGGCAATGATGCAGGCGGCACCACCGGGTTTTTGTATGTAATGCAGTACCGCGAACTGATTTACGAAGTGTGGGAAGAGGTATGCGGCGCCCGCCTTACAAGCAATATTGGTCGTATTGGTGGGTTTGAGCGCGATTTTAACGATATTGCTTTTCGAAAAATAGATCAGTTTTTAAAAGAATATCCCAAATGCCTTGATGAATTTGAAACCCTTTACACCCGAAACCGAATTTTTATGGATCGGACTCGGGGTGTTGGTGGCATTTCTGCAGAAAGAGCATTGAACTACGGATTTACCGGGCCAAATTTAAGAGCAGCCGGTGTGGACTACGATGTGCGCGCCACCGCCCCCTACAGCAGTTACGATGAGTTTGATTTTCAAGTTCCAATTGGTACTACCGGCGACGTATATGACCGGTTTTTGGTGCGCAACGAAGAAATGCGCCAGAGTATGCATATTATACACCAGGCTCTTGAAAAAATAGGCAATCTTAAAGGAAACGAAGCTACCCTGTATCATGCCGAGGTTCCGGAGTATTATTTGCCACCCAAAGAGGATGTTTACACCAAAATAGAAGAGTTGATATGGCATTTTAAAATCATCTATGGAGAAATAGACATGCCTCCAGGAGAAGTGTATCATTCAGTGGAAGCCGGTAATGGCGAGTTGGGGTTCTATTTAATTAGCGATGGAGGGCGCACACCCTACCGCCTGCACTTTAGAAGACCCTGCTTTATTTTTTACCAGGCCTTTGAAGAGTTGGTAAAAGGCAGTATGATCAGCGATGCGATCATGACGATGGCCTCCTTAAACCTTATTGCAGGAGAAATGGATGCCTGATTTGAAAAAATATTATAAAACAGCCCAGGTGGCATAAAGCAAATAAGATTAATAAATGGTTCAGTTTTCACAGGAAAATTTAGACAAGGTTCAGGAAATCATTGCAAAATATCCTGAAGGAAAGCAAAAAAGCGCCTTGTTGCCGGTATTGCATCTTGCACAGGAGCTGAATGGCTGGCTAAGCGTAGATACGATGGACTATGTAGCTACATTATTGGGTCTGGAGCCTATTGAAGTGTACGAAGTAGCTACATTTTATACAATGTATAATTTAAAACCGGTAGGCAAATACGTGTTTGAAGTGTGCCAAACCGGGCCTTGTATGCTCAGGGGCAGCGATGATATAATTGCCTATATACAGCAGAAACTGAATATCAAACCAGGCGAAACCACAGAAGATGGCATGTTTACCCTGAAAGTAGCCGAGTGTTTGGGTGCCTGTGGCTATGCTCCCATGATGCAGTTGGGCAAGCACTACAAAGAGCATCTTACCCCCGAAAAGGTAGATGAAATAATAGCCACCTGTAGGGCAGAGACAAATTAATTGATTACTATTGCTAATAGAAATAAATGGGCAGAAAATTATTATTAGAAAAAGCGCATGTAGAGGGGATCAGATATTACGATACCTATCGCAAGGAAGGAGGCTACCGAAGTGTTGAAAAGGCGCTGAAAACCATGTCGCCGGACGATGTTACCGAAGAGGTGAAAACAAGCGGTCTTCGCGGACGAGGGGGCGCCGGTTTTCCTACGGGTTTAAAATGGAGTTTTTTAGCGAAACCCGAAGGCATCCCCCGCCACCTGGTTGTAAATGCCGATGAAAGCGAACCCGGTACTTTCAAAGACCGGTACCTGATGGAGTTTATCCCCCACATGTTGATAGAAGGTATCATTGTTTCGTCTTATGCACTGGGTAGCAATGTTTCCTACATTTATATTCGCGGAGAATATGCCTGGATTCCGGATATTTTGGAACAGGCCATCCAGGAAGCAAAAAACAATGGATTTTTAGGAAAAAATATTTTAGGCAGCGGTTTTGACTGTGAAATTTATGTACACAGGGGTGCAGGAGCCTATATCTGCGGCGAAGAAACAGCCTTGCTCGAATCCCTGGAGGGGAAAAGAGGTAACCCCCGCATCAAACCCCCATTTCCGGCGGTTAAGGGCGCCTGGAACCGGCCTACCGTTGTAAACAATGTAGAAAGCATTGCAGCTGTTGTTCCCATTATCAACGAGGGGGGAGCCGAGTATGCCAAAATAGGTGTTGGAAGATCTACAGGTACCAAGTTAATATCCGCCTGCGGCAACATCAACAAACCCGGCGTTTACGAAATAGATATGACCATTTCTGTAGAAGAGTTTCTATACAGTGACGAATGGTGCGGTGGTATTTCCAACGGCAAGCGACTCAAAGCCTGTATCCCCGGCGGTTCCTCCGTACCCATTTTGCCAGCGAATCTCCTGTTGAAGACTACCAATGGCGAGCAGCGAATGATGAATTACGAAAGCCTTGCGGATGGAGGTTTTCAAACGGGTAGTATGATGGGTAGTGGAGGATTTATTGTTTTGGATGAAGACCAGTGTGTGGTAAGGCATACTTACTCGCTGGCTCATTTTTATCGCCATGAAAGCTGCGGCCAGTGCTCACCCTGTAGAGAAGGTACCCTTTGGATGCATAAAATACTACACAATATTGAATATGGAACCGGAAGGATGGCCGATATTGATTTATTGTGGAATGTGCAGGGCAATATTGAAGGCAATACCATTTGTCCCTTTGGCGATGCAGCCGCCTGGCCTGTAGCAGCGGCCATCCGTCATTTTAGAGACGAATTTGAATGGCATATTACCCATCCACAGGAAGCACAAATAAGGAATTTTGGATTAGCACACTATGCTGATGAAAGGAAAATTGATATTCCAACAACGGTTTAATAGTATGTATTATGGCAGATGAAATAAAACAAGCCCCACCGGCAAAATATAAAGTAACAATTGATGGAATTACCATAGAAGTAGATCCGGGTACCACCATTTTACAGGCCGCCCGAATGATCGGTGGCGATGTAGTTCCACCGGCCATGTGCTTTTATACACCCATAACCGTGAGCGGAGGTAAGTGCCGGGTGTGCTTAGTAGAAGTGAGTAAAGGCTCGGAAAGAGACCCACGACCGATGCCAAAATTGGCAGCCAGTTGCCGTACTACCGTTATGGACGGGATGGAAGTGAAAAATATCACCAGCCAAAGAGCATTGGATGCCAGAAAAGGAGTCGTAGAATTTCTTTTAATCAATCACCCAATAGATTGCCCGATATGCGACCAGGCCGGAGAATGTGATTTACAGGATCTGAGCTATGGCCACGGCAACGAAGCCTCAAGGTTTGGGTTTAAAAAGCGTTTGTTCATAAAACACGATATCGGAAAATACATACAGCTACACATGACCCGCTGTATAATGTGTTACCGTTGTGTGCAGCTTGCCGATCAAATTACAGAAAAAAGGGTACACGGCGTTTTAGAACGAGGCGATCGTGCTGAAATAGCCACTTATATCGAGAAATCCTTAGACAATGAATTCATAGGAAATATTATTGACGTATGCCCCGTGGGTGCACTAACGGATAAAACCTTCCGGTTTAAGCATCGAGTATGGTTTACCTTCCCCGAAGACGCTCATCGGGATTGTCCCACCTGTTGCGGAAAAGTAACGCTTTGGAAAAGAGGGGAGGAGGTATTTCGGGTAACTACCCGTAAAGATCAATGGGGAGAAGTGCAAACTTTTGAAGATGGACAGGTTGGCTGGATTTGCAACGACTGTCGCTTTCATAAAAAAGACGTAAAAGACTGGGTGATCGAAGGCCCCATGAAAGTGGCACGCTACTCCGTGAAAGGTACCAATCACTACGAAGCAAGAGAAGTTCCGCAAGATACCGTAGAAAAAGTAATGCACCGACAGCCCAAAATATTGATGCCGATTCACTCCGTGAGTGGCGTAAATGACCCCACGATTGACCTTAGCAAAATAGAAGGTCCGGCTACGAGTGATGTGTTTAATAAAAAGCTGATAGAAGAAAAAAAGTAAACAAAGAATAAAATGGTTTTACTGGCTATTGACTTATGGTTGATAATTGAAAAGCTGATTCTGATCGCTTTAATTGTAACGCTATGTATGGTTGTGGCCATGTACGCCACCTATGCCGAACGTAAAATAGCTGCTTTCATTCAAGACCGGTATGGCCCCGACCGGGCAGGCCCCCTGGGTATTTTGCAACCACTGGCTGATGGTGGAAAATTGTTTTTTAAAGAAGAGTTAATACCCCTGGCATCCTCAAAGTTTTTATTTGTGTTAGGACCCATGGTAGCCATGGTTACCGCATTGATTACCAGCGCCGTGATTCCCTGGGGCACCCCAATGGCCTTTGGTAAAACCAATGTGCCCCTACAGGTAGCCGATGTGAATATCGGCGTGCTTTATATTTTTGCAGTAGTCAGTGTTGGAGTATATGGAGTCATGATTGGGGGATGGGCATCCAACAACAAATTCTCGCTCATATCGGGTATTCGTGCTGCCTCGCAAATGATATCTTACGAGCTGGCCTTGGGCTTGTCCCTGATTGCGGTATTAATGATTACCGGCACCATGCAAATGAGCGAAATTGTTGCCGGACAGAGTGGCGGTGCCCTGGGCGGACTTGCCAGCTGGAACGTGTGGAAACAACCCTTAGGTTTTTTGATATTTTTTATTTGTGCCCTTGCAGAATGTAACCGCACGCCTTTTGACCTTCCAGAGGCAGAAAACGAGTTGAACATGGGCTACCACCAGGAGTATTCCAGCATGAAATTGGGTTTTTACCTTTTTGCAGAGTATATCAACATGTTCATGAGCGGCGTACTAATGGCCACACTGTTCTGGGGTGGGTATGATATCCCCTTTGTAAACGAAGCAGAACTGGCTAAAACAATTGGTGCCAACTGGATGGCGTTATTAAGTTTTTCGATGTTAATGATAAAAGCTTGTTTTTCAGTGTTTTTATTCATGTGGATTCGGTGGACCGTGCCTCGTTTCCGGTTTGACCAGCTAATGGCCTTAGGATGGAAACGACTGGTGCCCCTGGCTTTATTGAATATGGTTATTACAGCCGCTGTAGTATTGTGGTTAAACAATTAACAGTGTAGATTATTGGAGAATGATGTATATTGGAAAAAAAATAACGCATCAGCCAATAGAAAACACAAACAAGAAATAAAAAGGCAGGAGTGAAGGGCTTAAAAAAGTGTATTTGTTAAGATTAAAAAAAGTGGACTATTAAAAATGGGTGTACAACTTACAAATAGGGCAAAACCGGTAGACAGGCGACCAATGACCTGGCTGGAGAGTTTATATTTGTGGAACATAATGAAAGGAATGGCTGTAACCATCAAGCATTTCTTTTCTAAAAAAGTTACAGTAAAATATCCCGAGCAGCAACGAAGCTATGCCGATGTGTTTCGTGGACTTCATATTCT
>JBDHYK010000082.1:0-12401 GCA_039811305.1 Niabella sp. | reverse complement strand
TGAGTCTTTTTATCGGATGCAGTAGCGTAAAAAGTTCTCAATCCAAAGAAAACGTCATGACCGCAAAAAAGAAAATTCACGTTCAACTCTATTCTGTAAGAGATGATATCCAAAAAGATTTTACCGGAACGATTGAAAAAATAGCCCAGATCGGTTTCACGGGTATTGAAGCTGCAAATTACAACGATGGGAAATTTTATAACCTAAGCCCGTCAAAATTCAAATCGGCGATAGAAAAAACCAAAATGGAAGTTCTTTCCTCCCATGTGGTAAAGGCCTTAGAACCTGAAGTTTCAAAAACCAACTGGAACGAAATCTGGAAATGGTGGGATAAATGTATTGCCGACCACAAAATGGCCGGGATGAAATACATAGTAATGCCCTGGATGCCCACACCTAAGACGCTTCCGGAACTGAAATCCTATTGCGACTATTACAACCAGGTAGGCGAACGCTGTAACAAGGCCGGTATAAGGTTTGGATACCACAACCACAATTTTGAGTTTATTGATATAGACGGCCAACGCATGTACGATTACATGCTAAAAAACACCGATCCCACAAAAGTCTTTTTCCAGATGGACGTGTACTGGGTTGTGAGGGCCGGGCAGAGCCCCGTTGAGTATTTTCAAAAATTTCCGGGCAGATTTGAAATTCTTCACATCAAGGATCACAAAGAATTAGGCCAAAGCGGAATGGTAGGCTTTGATGCCATTTTTAACCATGCAGAACAGGCTGGCTTAAAACACATTATGGTAGAAGTAGAAGAATACAATTTCCCACCGATAGAAAGTGTGAGAAAGAGTTATAACTATTTAGCCGAGCTAAAAGAAGTGAAATACAAATACTAATTTAATAAAAAAAATAGATATGTACAACAGAAAAGATTTTCTGAAACTATCCGGAACTGCGGCCTTAGGGCTTGTCTTAGGGTCGGCACAAACCTCCTTTGCGGCAAGTTCTGCAAAAAAAGGAACCATAAAAAAACTGGGGCTTCAATTATACACATTACGCGACGACCTGCCAAAAGACCCCCGGGGCATTTTGAAAAAGGTAGCTTCCTTTGGTTATAAAGAAATGGAGAGCTACGAAGGTGCCGATGGCATATTTTGGGGCATGGGCAACAAAGGCTTTAAAAAATATATGGACGAGTTGGGCATGAAAATAGTCAGCAGCCACTGCAATTTTAGAAAGGATTTTGAGAAAAAAGCCGAAGAAGCCGCTGCCATTGGCATGAAATACCTGATTTGCCCACATGTAGGCCGACAAAAGGAACTGGATGATTACAAAAAGATTGCAGACGAATTCAACCAGGCGGGCGAAATTTGCAAGAAAAACGGGATCCGGTTTGCCTATCACAATCATGGGTACTCTTTTGAACTACAGGATGGACAGTTTCCGCAGGATGTTTTTATGCAAAATACCGATCCTGCCCTGGTAGATTATCAAATGGATATTTATTGGGTCGTTGCGGCTCAGCAAGACCCGATAAGCTGGCTGAAAAAATACCCGGGCAGGTTTCGACTGTGCCATATAAAAGACCGAACCAAAGGCACCGCTCCCACTCCGGGCGAGAAGAACCTAAGTTGTATTGTAGGAACGGGCTCTATAAATTTTTCGGCGATTCTGCATGAAGCCAAAAAACTCAAAATGGCACACTATATTTTAGAACAGGAAGCCTACGAAAAGCCTCCAATAGAGTGTGTGAAGGAAGGTGCTGCCTATCTGAATCATTTGAAATTCTGATCACAGAACTTTTGAAAAAATAGCGAAAAGGGTGGGGCTGATCGAAATCAGCTACCCCCTTTTTTTGGATGTAGTACTTTGTAAAATAGTTTGCTTACTGGGTTCAGGTTCCCTTTTTGCAAAAATTTTCATCGAAGATTCCATCTACCAGAAATATAAGATCTAATATCTCTTTATTAAAGTGAAGGCAATTCACAATTTTACCCATGCACCTTTACCCTGAGCGGAAAACGGGACTCGAACCCGCCACCTACAGCTTGGGAAGCTGTCGCTCTACCGGATGAGCTATTTCCGCAATGCTTGATTCAGGAATTGAAGTTCCTTCTATTTGAATACAGTTCAGTTTGTAAAAATAAAGGGAAACGAAATTATTTCCAAGTAATAATTGAGGCCTATTTATCTACTTTTTATAGTACAGACTCACTCGTTCATTGCACCTTTTATCATGACTTTGTCAATCAAATTCTCACCAAAGGAATAAGGCAGATACCCCAGGGAAGGCATTGGCTTGGTAAAGATCAGATTGGCCTTTTTCCCAATCGTAATGCTACCCGCCTGATTTTGAACTTCCATAGCATACGCGCCATTTAGGGTAGCCGCATTGATCGCCTCTTCGGGAGTCATTTGCATTTGAATACAACTGAGGGCTATCAACAAAGGCATATTGCCACTGGGCGAAGAACCGGGGTTGAAATCCGTTGCAAGGGCTAAAGCTATGTTTCGCTGAAGCATCTGCCGAACGGGCGGGTATTGCATCCTCAGAAAGAACGCTGCCGTGGGTAATACGGTTGCAATCGTCTCGGCCTGTTCCAAACAAGCAAGTTCCTCCTCTCCTATTGTTTCCAAATGATCTACTGAAACCGCACCCTGGCGCACCCCCACCTGCACACCACCCGACCGATAGAGCTGATTGGCGTGTATTTTGGGCTTCAACCCATAGCGTTTCCCCGCTTCCAGTATTTGTTCCGTTTCGGCTACGGAGAAAAAACCTTCTTCACAAAAAACATCAATATAATCTGCCAGATTATCGGCAGCAATTGCTGGAAGCATGTCTTCAATAATAAGCCGGATATAGCCCTGATGATCGTTTTTAAACGCTTCGGGATAGGCATGTGCACCTAAAAAAGTGGCTTTTATGATGAGATCCGATCGTTCCTTCAACCTTTTAATAACCCGCAGCATTTTCAGTTCGGCTTCCACGCTTAGCCCATAGCCGCTTTTTATCTCAATTGCTCCGGTTCCAAGGCTTCTTACATGGGCCAGGCGCTGCCAGGCAGATTGAAAAAGAACCTCTTCGCTTGTATCGCTAAGTTTTTTCGCCGAGTTAAGAATCCCTCCTCCTGCTGCTGCTATTTCTGAATAGGTCTTACCATTTATTTTGTCTAAAAATTCGCTTTCTCTGCTCGCTGCAAAAACCAAATGGGTATGAGAATCGCACCAGCAGGGCAGCACAAATTGCCCCGATGCATCTACGATTTCTGTGATCTTGTGGTAACCTAAATCATCCATCGAACCAAAAGCGGCAATTTCATCGCCCTCAACAATCAAATAAGCGTTTTCAATGGAAGGCAGCTGTTTGACAGCCTCGCCTTTCAGGAGTTGCGGCTGCTCCCGTACTCCAACTAATTGTTTTATATTTTCAATCAGTATCGCCATAAATAGAAAAATAAGTGAACGTTTCTGTCCAAAGGTACCAATTGTAGCCGCTAAAATCCGTTTTTCCCGCAAAAACGGCCGGAATACCCTTGTTAATCCGATTGTTTTAAAGATTTTTTAAATAGGTGTTGCGAATTGAGGAGTTTTTTCGTCTTTATTAATACGAACAAAGTTTTTTATGAAAAAAAAGAACCTATTATTGTTGCTCGTTGTATTGGGTATGTTTGCTATATCCTGTAATAAGGGGGGGACAAACAACGAAAAAGATACTATTAGTGCGCAAAAGCCTATTGAAATTGCTGCACCCGTAGCCAATGCGATCACCGATTTTTCTTTCGATTTTTTTAAAACCCTGCAAACAGATCCCCAGGCACAAGGCAATGTGTTTGTATCCCCGTTGAGCCTTCATATTGCACTGGGCATGTTAGCGAATGGTGCTACAAACCAAACACAAACAGAAATATTAAAAGCTCTAAAGGCAGAGGGTATTTCTCTGGAAGAACTTAACGCTTCCTATAAAAAACTGATGAACGAGCTCCCATTAGCCGATCCAAAAGTAAAATTGGCATTAGCAAACGCCATTTTTCATAAAAATACGTTCCCTGTGGAGCCTGCTTTTCTCAATACCATGAAAAAGGATTTTTATGCAGAGATTACCGGTCTGCCTTTTTCACCCTCCGATTTGGCAATAATCAATAAATGGGCGAGCGACAATACTAACGGAAAGATAACTAAAGTATTGGAAAAGTTGGATCACTCATTAGTGATGTTGCTGATGAATGCTCTTTATTTTAAGGGAGACTGGAAATCAAAATTTGACGCAACACAAACCCGGGATGAAAATTTTTATTTAGAAAAAGGAGGCACCCA
The DNA here is from genome assembly GCA_039811305.1 of Niabella sp. GTDB lineage: Bacteria > Bacteroidota > Bacteroidia > Chitinophagales > Chitinophagaceae > Niabella. The sequence goes on along the minus strand of JBDHYK010000082.1, from coordinate 8,129 downwards.
ATTAGTGAAAATGATGAACCAAACGGATACCTTTAGGTATGCATCCCTACCGGATTATGACGCCTTACAGATTCCTTATGGAAACGGGCAGTTCAGGGCTACCCTCCTATTACCCAAAAACTCGCAAAAGATTGATCAGCTTTTAAATACCTATACTATTAACAAGTGGAACGAACTTCAAAATTCCATGCACATTACACTAGTAAAGTTGGGTATTCCCAAGTTCAAATTAGAACAAAAGTTTAAACTGAACGAGAGTTTGAAAAAAATGGGAATGACAGAAGCATTCCTTCCCATGCAGGCTCAATTACAGGGCATTAATAAAACGGCACCCTTGTACGTTGATTTTGTACAACAAGATACTTACCTCGCAGTAGATGAGGTAGGAACCGAAGCAGCAGCCGTTACAACCATCGGCGTATTTGTTACCTCTATTGGGCCCAATGACTTCCCTTCTTTTATCTGTAACAAACCCTTTGCTTTTATCATTAGTGAAACCACTTCTAATACCATCTTATTTATGGGTCGCATTATGGCACCCTGATACCCATTAAAACCCAAATATAAATCCTATGCAAAAGCCTTGTGCAATAACCGCCAGGGCTTTTTTCTTTTCAAGAGGTTTGTGCCCCCCAAACGTAAATTTTCTTGCAAAAAGAAACCAGATTTGCTCCAAGCATCCTTCGCTGTTCTTGTGAGATATTTAGTTTTTTAAAAACCCGGTTACGCAAAGAACAGGTAACTAATGGCAATACCTGTAAGAATACCTGCCAGATCTGCCAGCAACATGGCGCCCACCGAATATCGTGTGTTTTTAATATTCACAGCACCAAAATACACAGCAATAATATAAAACGTGGTGTCTGCTGCACCCCGGAAAACGGAAGTGAGGTTGCCCACAAATGAATCGGGGCCATGCGCTTTCAGCGTATCAATCATCATGGCTCGGGCGCCACTACCACTAAAGGGCTTTAGCAGGGCTGTAGGTAAGGCGTCCACAATGCGAGTATCTCCGCCAAACATTGTGAATAATTGTTTAATACCACCCATAATAGAATCAAAAGCGCCACTATTTCGCAGCAAACTAATAGCCACTAAAAGCCCCACCAAGTAGGGGATAATTCGGACAGCGACCTGGAAACCCTCTTTTGCTCCTTCAATAAAATCATCAAAAATGGCTGTTTTTTTGTAAATAGCTCCCAAAACAATCAGGATAAAAATTAACAAGATCAAACCATTGCTCAAACTGGTAGAAAAGAAGGTTACGCCTTTAGCGTCTAATGTTTTCACGTACAGGATCAGTGCTGTAAACAAGCCGGTAATGCCCAAAATCCAGGCAAGGATAACGGGTTGAAACACTTTTATCCCTTGTTTGATAGAGACGATCGTTAAGGCAGCAATGGTAGCAGCAAAGGTGGCAATCATGCAGGGAATAAAAATTTCGGTAGGATACTGCGATTTCAGCGCCACCCTGTCGGCAATAATCGTGGTGGGTATCAGCGTTAAACCCGATGCGTGCAGGCACATGAACATTACCTGGGCATTTGTGGCCCGCTCCTTACTGGGATTGAGTTGCTGAAGGCTTTCCATGCTTTTAATGCCGAAAGGTGTGGCTGCATTATCCAATCCAAGCAGGTTTGCCGAAAAATTCATTACCATATGACCCATTGCGGGATGATCTTTGGGTACTTCAGGAAATATTTTTGAAAAGAAAGGGCCAATAATCCTTGAAAGAAAGCGAATACCCCCTGCTTTTTCAGCAATATTCATAAAACCCAGAAAAAGCGCCATTATACCAATCAGGCTCAAACAAAGGTTTACCGCATCTTTCGTAGTTTCAAACACGCCATTAGAACCCTGCAACTTATATATCTTGTAGCCTGCATCGGTTTTTACGACAGAATTATCGTCCCAACTGGCTATTTTATGCCCCGTGGTAAACTGGGCTACCACTCCGGCGGGAAGAGCGGCCGAATCAACAGATTGCACGAACGTGGTATCGCCGGTTTTACCGGTTACCATCTGACTAAATATCTCTTGTTTTCCTTCCTGAAACAAAAACCGGGCTAATGCCACAGCCAACGCCACAATAATAAACGCCGACCAAATTCTGCTTAATACCATATACAATATTGTAGTTAAAACTGGAAACCAGCACGAAAGTTAGTGTTTTATTCCAAAACTTTGAAAATGAAGACGTACCTTTGCCAACTTTTATGCATCGGGGGGGTATTGTATATCTCCTTAACGCAGTTCCAAAATACTGGAAAGCCTTCAGGCGCGTTGGTGCATTATTTTTAATTGAACACGATAAAGATACTATGGCATTACAAGCAGGAATCGTAGGGCTACCCAATGTTGGAAAATCTACATTATTTAACGCAGTAAGTAACAGCGCAAAAGCACAGGCAAGTAATTACCGTTTTTGTACCATTGAGCCCAATAGCGGACTGGTGGACGTTCCAGACTTTCGGCTGAACCAATTGGCAACACTGGTAGTTCCCGATCGGATTGTTCCTACGCAGATAGAGATTGTGGATATAGCCGGGTTAGTAAAAGGCGCCAGCAAAGGGGAAGGCTTAGGAAATAAATTTTTGGCCAATATTCGGGAGGTAGATGCCATCATTCATGTTGTACGCTGCTTTGAAGATGAAAATGTGCTGCGCGAAGAAGGAGCCATCAACCCCGTAAGCGATAAAGAAATTATTGAAACCGAACTGCAACTGAAGGATTTAGAGAGTGTAGAAAACCAAATTCAAAAAAAAGAAAAACAAGCCAAAAGCGATCCTAAAGTAAAGGCAGAACTTGACGTATTGCAAAAGTGTAAAACCCATCTGGAACAAGGCAAAAGTATCCGCTCGCTGGATTTAAACAAAGAAGAGAAAAGCGCCGTAGCCAGTCTGTTCTTATTAACCGAAAAACCCGTATTGTACGTAGCCAATGTGGATGAGCCTTCTATGCACACAGGCAATAAATACTCCAAAGCGCTGGCGGCCATAGCCAAAGAAGAAGGCGCTGAAATTATTATCATGAACAACTCCATCGAAGCACAGATCAGTGAGATGGAAGAACCGGCGGACAAGGCCATGTTTATGGAAGAATACCATATGGAAGAACCCGCATTAAACCGACTCATCCGCTCGGCTTACAAACTATTAGGGCTGCACACCTATTTTACAGCCGGCGTGCAGGAAGTACGTGCCTGGACCTTTCACGATGGATGGAAAGCGCCTCAATGCGCTGGTGTGATTCACACGGATTTTGAAAAAGGGTTTATTAAAGCCGAGGTAATCAGCTACGAGGACTATATGACGCACCAGTCGGAAGCAGCCTGCCGGGAGGCCGGAAAGCTAAGAATTGAAGGAAAAGAATATCTTGTAAAAGATGGAGATATTATGCATTTCAGATTTAATGTGTAAACCCCATCAAAGAGAAGATGATAAGAATTGAGCCGTTTTCTGCAGAACCTATCCTCCGTTGCGGCAATGCCTTCGTTCAACTTCACGTTGCCCCGAAGCGAATGCCAACCTGTTGCACTTTTTGCCTGAACTTTTGAAATCTTTTTCAACAACCAAAAACACAATTTACAACGTGCTAAAAAATGCCTGCTACTCAAAATCACGATCTGCGCTTCATAGAAATTGAAGTTTTCCCAAAATAATTTGGGGCACGGGGAGTATCATAAAGTATTGTGAACTATTTGCTTTGGCATATGTTATACTATTTTCATTTCTTTGCACAAAATGTTTATGAACTGTACTGCATATAAAATACCATACGCTGATACGGGTTATTTTTCGGGTATAGTTACTGACTATTTGAGTGCGAATAATGCACTAAAAGAGTTCTATGGCAACCCTGCCACCTGGGAGGGGATGGCTGCGCAAATAAAAACGAGGTTAGATTTTGCTACAGACCGCTCCTTATTAGTACGAGGGTTTTCACAACAATACGAAACGCTTCACCACAGCCCCGCCGTTAAAAAAAACATTCAATTATTAGCCGCAGGCACAACATTTACAATTACTACTGCCCACCAACCCAATATTTTTACAGGGCCCTTGTATTTCATCTACAAAATATTTCATGCCATTAAATTAGCAGAAGAAAGTAAAAAGCGCTTCCCTCAATACGATTTTGTTCCCGTTTTTTTTATGGGTAGTGAAGATGCCGACCTGGAGGAATTGGGCCATATCTATCTGGATGGAGAAAAATTAGCCTGGGAAACCGAACAAACCGGCGCTGTGGGACGGATGCAGACAGACGCCAAGGTGGCTGCATTAATAGATCGCATTGAATCCCAAACAGGAGTTTTTCCGTATTCGGGCGAAATAATGAGTCTGATCAAACGATTTTATACTCCAGGCACCGACATTCAAACTGCAACCCTGGGCTTTGTGAATGCGTTATTTGGGCAGTACGGCTTATTGGTAATGGTGCCCGACAGCCCCGTTTTCAAGGTGGCTGCTACAGAATTGTTCAAAGACGATCTGTTAAACCAGCACGCTGCCAGGCAGGTGGAAAAAACAGGGCAGGCATTACAGGAAAAAGGTTACAAAGTTCAGGCACATGGTAGAGAGATTAACCTTTTTTATCTGAAAGACGCTCTAAGGCAACGAATTGTGAAAAAAGCCGATTTATGGGAAGTAAAAAATACGACCCTTTCTTTTACTCGCGAAAGTTTGTTAGAAGAAGTGGATCAACATCCCGAACGATTCAGCCCCAATGTAATTCTTCGTGGATTGTTTCAGGAAATGCTCCTGCCCAATCTCGCCTATATTGGTGGAGGAGGAGAATTGGCTTACTGGCTTCAGTTGAAGGGCTTGTTCCATTTTTATAAGGTACCCTACCCCTTATTGGTTTTGCGCAATTCATTTTTAATTGTAGATCGCAATGCATCTGAAACAATGCAAAAAACAGGGGTGAGAATGGAAAGCATTTTCCAATCTTTGAAGACCTTACAGGATCAATGGGTAAAAGCGAATGCGCAGCGAACCTTGAGCGTTGAAGATCAATTAGAAATCATAAAAGCAGCCTACACTAATTTAAACCAGAAGGCAGCTGCGATTGACCCTACCCTCTCCGGGCACGTAGAAACACTGAAGGTATTCGCATCCAAAAAAATAGAACAATTAGGTAAAAAAATGCTGCGTGCTGAAAAAAGAAACCACGCGGACGCCATGCGGCAAATCGAAAAACTTAAAAACCGACTTTTTCCATTAAATAACCTCCAGGAACGTATTGATAATATTATTCCCTACTATGCCCGCTGGGGGTATAAATTTTTGGAAGCGCTTTATCAACATTCTCTTAGTTTGGAACAGGAATATACGGTGCTTACTTGTTAAAAGGAGGATTAGTCAAACAGGTTGTTCAGTCCCTGGGCTTTTAGCTTTTGCACTTTACCCAATACTTCTTCGTTCATTCTGTCTTTATACGCCTCAATGCTTTTTGCAACGCCCGAATCGGAACACCCCAGGATCTGAGCGGCTAAGATACCGGCATTTTTTGCGGCATTTAAGGCAACAGTAGCCACCGGAACCCCGTTGGGCATTTGTAGGATAGACAAAACAGAATCCCAGCCATCAATTGAATTGCTTGACTTTATTGGCACCCCTATAACCGGAAGTGTAGTGATTGAGGCCACCATCCCCGGAAGATGGGCTGCCCCACCGGCTCCGGCAATTATCACTCTGATGCCCCGTTGTCTGGCTTGCTGTGCATAGCGAACCATACGCAAAGGCGTTCGGTGCGCCGAAACCACGGTAATTTCACTTTCGATACCCAATTCCTGTAAGATATCCAAAGCAGCTTGCATCACTGATAAATCACTGTCGCTACCCATTATTATTCCAACTTCAATAGCCATACTACAAAGGAACGATAATTTTTGAAAAAACAGGGTAATTTCTAATTTACAGGCTTCGTTATTCCTGCCTGTCCATCACAAATGCTTTTTTCTACAATTTCCGATCACTTTGATATTTGGGTAATAACGAATTCCTCTGTACAGCAAACACCAAAATGAGTTTGAACTGTAGCTTTTACGTCTCCACTCACTATCACGGATAATTTATCAATCCGAAACTCCTGAGGCAGGTTGCAGGGTAGTAATTTGGTATCAATTGTTCCCTGTTCTACAATATAATAGGTATTGCCCGAGTGAAAGACAGACGCTTTAGCATCCTTGATCTGCCTTTGAGTAATTTTGCTCGCAGAACAGTCATTATTGGCATTGTCATCCTTTTTGCAGGAAAAAAACAGCAAAGCCACCAACAATACGGGAGTCATATTCTTTATAACCCCTGCGTGTGTTAGGAATTGTTTACCAAATTTACTGAACATGTCCGTGCTCGGGTTTTATGCAAAATTAATAATAGGCTCTGAAATGTTTCATGGTAGCTACCCTAAGTTTTCCGTCATTCGAAAGTCCCTGATAACCGGTAGCCAATACGGTATAGTACTGACGGTTTAAAAGGTTCACTTTTTCTGAAGTAGCTAATACTGTGTTCTGCCCTGCTGCTTTTATTTCAAATACTACATCATTGGCGGCTTTCAGGCTGGCAAAGTCATTTGCAGATTTATAGCTCACATGGGTAGCGATGGGAGTGGCTGCCCCCTGAATGTACAGATCAACAGCAGGAACATCGGGGCTCATATTGGCAAACCGAATACGAACCGAGTCCTGGCCTGGAGCACGGGAGCTATCGCGCAATAAAACAGTTTCCATTTTGTCGGCTGTATCCACAATAAACATTGAGTAGGATTTTCCTTCGTCCAGTTGAATACTCACCGATTCCAACACGTTGTTTTCATATTTTTTATATAGCTTAAAACTCCGGTTCCCGGTATAGGCATTCAGGTAACCCGTATAATTTCTATAATCAAAATTATTATAGTTTTGCCGGTTGTTATCTAAAGAAAATTGTAAGGCTCCGGCATTGGTTGAAGCATGAACCACATTGAAATAAGCAACAGGAATTACCACAGCGTCCTGATTTTTAAGACAGGAACTCAATGAAAGCACAGCGAAGAACAGGAAGGTAGCAGCACCCAGGGAGCTAAGTTTAACATAAAAGGTTTTCATAATGTCTTTTTAAAAGGTTAAGAGTTATTTTTTATACTAACTTAAACGCAAAAAAAAGACCAGGCGCAACAAAGAGTCTTGAACTTAGGAAAGGATTAACAATTTTTTTACAATAACCCTGCAACCTGCCTAAAAAACCTATTTTTCTAAACAAATACAAAGCCGTTGTAAAAAAACACCAATCCATTATGCAGAACGGGAAAGGGTATTCTTGTTAGTTTCAGGTTGTTGGGGGTCTTACTGCCTGTCGGGCAAGCAATACCCACCGGCTATTAACTTTTTTCCATACTGTAAGGATTTTAAGTTTGATATGGCCAGGCTTGTTATTGTCGTTGGTGTCTGCTTCAAACAGGTGCCGGACAATTGCGGTATTTCCAGAAATCGTGATCGTTTGTTCTGTAATATCAATTTTTACAAAGTCGGTTGCCCCGGAGGCAAATGTCTGCAAAAACTCCTGCTTGTTCTCCACTTTTCCACTTGAGTGTCCGTAACTGAGCTGATCTGCGGCCATCCTGCTTAATCGTTGCACATTGCCGTCTTCCATGGCTTTTGTAAACTCGTGCACGGCTGCTTCCACCTGCTTCGTTGATTTGCTCTGTGCAAAAATTCCAAAACCGAATACCCCCAAAAAAACACCTGTTAATAATGTTTGTTTCATAATACGAGCGTTTAAAATGCAGGACAAACCTACATAAAACTTAGGGTACCACAAGGAGTATTGCACAAGAAGCGTCATTTTAAAGAAGCAGATTGCCTTTTTCCAATGGTACAGAATGAGTTTCTTTATTAAAAACTGAATGAGTTTCGAAGACACCCATCGCAAATAAGTAATATTTTTGCCAACATGAGTTTCTTTTTCCGCTTTTTTATTGTATGTCTAATCAGTTGGTTACTGTCCTGCTCCGCATCACAAAAAGCCCATAAAAAAAATGTTCTGTCAGATTCCAACCCAGAGGTACCCGATTCCCCAACAATTCTGAGCCCTGAGAATAATAAAGCCACCCAAACCTTGTCGAAAAACAGTAAAATTTTAGGCATCTCC
>JBDHYK010000081.1:0-12435 GCA_039811305.1 Niabella sp. | reverse complement strand
CTATCCTCTTATTCTTTTAATTCTGAAACGGGAGAACTTTCCTGGATCAATACAGTCAGCAGTAACGGCAGTGCTCCCTGCTATATTGAAATAGACAAAACAGGAAATTGGTTGTTTTGTGGAAACTACTCCAGCGGCAACCTCTCCGTTTACCCCATTAATAAAAATGGTTCTATCGGAGACACAAAGCAAGTGATTCAACATGAAGGGAGCGGCCCAGATAAAGACCGGCAAGAAGTACCCCATGTACACAGCACGGTAATCTCTCCTGATAATAAGTTTTTGTTCGTACCTGATTTAGGTATTGATAAGGTGATGATTTATCCTTTTGATGCTGCAACCGGGCGCTTATCAGAAGCAGGGAAATCCTTTGCAACAGTAATACCAGGTGGTGGTCCACGGCATATTGTTTTCTCAAAAAATGGAAAATTTGCCTATTTAATTGAAGAAATGTCGGGCAGGGTCAGCGTCTTTTCTTATAAAAAGGGCAAGCTGAGCAGGGAGCAAACAATAAATAAACTCCCACAAGGGCAGGCCGGTGCCGGCGCCGACATTCATCTATCTCCCGATGGGAAATTTTTATATGCTTCTCAACGCAGCAATAGCACCATACAAATTTTTCGAGTACGCCCCAAAGATGGTAAAATTAGTTTTATTGAGTCCCAATCTACTCTTGGCAATTTTCCCCGAAATTTCACGATTCACCCCACGGGAAATTTTTTGCTGGCCGCCAACCAAAGATCAAACGATATTCGTATTTTCAGAATCAATAAGACAACGGGGTTGTTAACAGATACCGGTCATAAAATTCTATTAGACAAACCCGTATGTCTGAAATGGAACTTCTAACTGTAAAAAACCTGCCGTGTGGGTAAAGCGTATTTTGAGAACCCTTTCTTGATCCATTTTTAAGTTTGGTTTGGCACGTGGCCTACGCTTTTTTACCAAAAAGCAAAAGGAATATTGGAGATGGATCAGACAGTTGCATCGCTTTATTTAAAAATTCTTCCGATGATATTTCCAATTTCAGCAAAGTCGTCTGGATTGTTCACGTTTCTAACCGCATAGTTGACATCCGTATCCGATACAAAAGGATATATGACAATGCAATTGGTATCTCTAAATACACCGTCAATTTCATTTGGAATTTCATGCATTTTGGAACTATAGGATAACATGCCCCGTTGAGAAATCATCAATATTAATCCTTCATTTATTTTCATATAACTTTTAATAACGGAAAGGTCTTCCCAGCTTTTCAATACTTTGCACTCGGCTTCAATATTGGCTTTTTTTCTGATTCTTTTAATTAGCTGAATTGTGTCCTCATGGCCATAAAATGCAACCGTAACGCCAGCATTTTTGGCAATATTCCAAATTTTGGCCAGCGCATGAAAGAAACCGGGTTCGTGATGAATGTTTTCGCCCAAAATTACCAAATGCCGCACGATGGTAGAAACGGGTTGTGCTTCCCGGTATATCAAAACATTGGTGTTTGTGTTTCTAAGATAACCATAGTACAGGTTAAACGTAAAGGAGGGTGTAAAGCCTCTTTCGGGGTCTATTCCGAGTAGTAGGTCTGTTATTTTATCCTCCTGTATTGCATTGGCAATACCTTTTGAAACATCACTATCAAAGCGGCTGCGGGTTTTCAGCTTCAAATCAACGGATGCTCCCATTTTTTCAGTGGTTTCCAGAATCTTTTTAGCATTTTTTTCGGAAGATTCGTTGAGTTCTTTATTAATAATATTAATGGCAAATATGTTCTCTTTGTTCTTTTTGGATTTCAGGAGCAAAGCCAGGTTCACGAGCGGTTCAATCGTTTTTTCATAGTTGATGGCGATCAAAATTTTCTCATTATCCGGATCGGCATCGGTTTCATGATTTTCACTTTCAGCTTCTTGTAGTTTAAGCCCATTTTTTTGCGTAACAAAGGAGGATAAAGTGCAGGAGATCAGAATCAAAACGATGCTGCCATTCAGCACGGCTTCATTCAACAAGCGGATGGGTTCGCCTGCTTCGTTTTCACCAATAATAATATTGTACCCAACCAATACCACTGCAAGGGTAGCTGCGGCGTGCGAAGCGCTTAAGCCAAAGATCAAACCCTTTTCAGTTTTGGTGTATCCAAATGTTTTTTGGGTAAAATAAGCGGCCAGATACTTCGATAAAATGGCAGCAACCGTCATAAAAAATACGACCTTGATGGTTTCAAAGTCTTTGAAAAATACTTTAAAATCAATCAACATGCCCACGCTTATCAAAAAAAGCGGGATAAAAATTGCATTGCCCACAAAATCAATTCTGTTCATGAGGGCAGAAGTATGCGGTATCAGTCTGTTTAAGGCCAATCCGGCAAAAAAGGCTCCAATAATTGCTTCTACACTGGCCAGTTCGGCAAAAAGGGCTGCCATGTAAATGATCACAAGCACAAAAATATACTGCGATATTTTATCACTTTCTTTTTTGAAAAACCACCGTCCTAAAATGGGAAAGCCCCATAGGACTAAGGCAGAAAAAACAGCAAACGACACGCCCAGTCTCAGCCAAAACGCGGTATTCACTTCTCCCTGGGTAATGCCCACAACAATAGCCAGAATCAGTAAGGCTAATACGTCAGTGATCATTGTGCCACCCACTGTAACGTTTACCGCCCTGTTTTTTACTAAACCCATTTTACCAAGTAAGGGATACGAAATTAGGGTGTGCGTTGAAAACAAACTGGCAAATAACAATGACGACATCCAATGAAACTGTAATATATAATGGGCAATCAACATTCCCGTAACAAGGGGAATGGAAAACGTATAAAGGCCAAAACCCACACTCTTCCATTTATTTTTTTTGAACTCGGCAAGGTCTATTTCAAGGCCGGCAAGAAACATAATGTATAAAAGCCCTGTGGTGCCTGTTACTACAATACTGCTGTCTCTTTCTAATACATTGAATCCATTGGGCCCAATTACAGCGCCCGCGATAATCAATCCGATCAGATACGGAATCTTAATTTTATTTAGGAGTAAGGGAGCCGCTAGAATAATGATCAGTACGATAAGAAATTTTAACACAGGATCCTTGATGGGGAGTGTGGTATCGAGAATGCTTAATAACGTGAACATAGATATGTTTATATTATTGTTTTTTATCAAGTTCTAATGAGTAAATTACCTGGCAACCATCGGGTTGGGTTACGGTTCGGGTACCTTTCATCTTCTTGTCCCGTATTTCGGTAATTTCTACCAAACGGGTTGTGGAGCCCGGCTGTGTAGGGTTTTCTACAGGTATCGTTACTTTGATCGTATTTCCTTTAAAATAATTACCTGTATAAACTCTGCTTACATTGGATTTGGATACAGACTTAATCACAACCGCCGTATCTTGTGTGCTAATTTGCCAGGTATCCGTTTGTATATCCCCAATTGCGGAGCCTTGACAGGTAGTTTGCGTGCAAATCATTTTTGCCGACCACTCTCCTTTTAAATTTACTGGCATTAGGGCAATACTGTCGGCAAAAGAACTACTGTCTCTTCTGGCCATCAGCAAGTTGATTGAGTCTTCTTTTAGTTGCAGACTTTTTTCCCATAATAAAAGCTGTTGTTCCTTTTCAGCTAATACTGTTTCTTTTTGTTTAATAGCATCCTCGCGCTCTTTGAAACCGCAACCGCTTAAAACACTATATCCAAAAAATAAAATGACCCAGGTTGTTTTCTTCATAAAAACTGTTTGAATAGTTGCCGCCCCCTCACAAGTAAGAGACGTTGAATTTTAAAGATAAGGCATTATTGATAAACCGGCCAAAAAGTTTTGGATGAGTTACGCCCCTTGGTTAAATTCGTTAACCTGTTGGATACCAACACCCAAACAGCTCCCTTTTCTATTATAACAGCTTTTGTTGTTTCATCCAATTTTGCAAATCATCCATCCATTTTTCTTCGGTTGTTGTATTGTTCATACCAAAGCCATGTCCACCCCGTTCAAAAGTTTTTACGGTTACAGCAATATTATTTTTCTGTAATGCCTGCTGGTAAAGGATGCTATTTTGGTAAGGTACTGTTTTATCATCTTTCGCGTGAACAAGGAAAGCTGGTGGTGTTTTTTTGGTAACATTCAACTCATTGGAATATTTTCTGATTCTGGATTCAGAAGCTCTTTTTCCCAGAAGGTTGGTGCGGCTTCCTATATGCCCCACACTGTCCATCATACTAATTACAGGATAAATGAGAATAGAAAAATCGGGGCGTAACGAAGTTTTTTTGGGGTTTAGTAGCACTGCATCCTCATATCTTGTAGATAAGGTAGCGGCTAAATGACCTCCTGCTGAAAACCCCATAATACCTATTTTTTTAGGGTCAACTCTCCAGGTTTTGGCATTCTGCCGTACCATTTGTATGGCTCTCTGCGCATCTTGTAATGGGGCGATGGATTTATCAAACATTGTTTTATCATCGGGTAGTCGGTATTTCAACACAAATGCCGTTACCCCCCAACTCTGAAGGGTTGTTGCCACCTCAGAACCTTCGTGGCTGGCAGCCAGAAGCCCATAACCGCCGCCCGGACAGATGATGATAGCGGTTCCAATGGGGCGTTGAGGTTGGTAAACGGTTAGTGTAGGTACGGTTACATTCCGAATTCTGACAATCCCATGCGTGTCTGTATCACTTTTTTCAAAGTTTTCTTTTGCTTTGCTGTTAGGAACCGCATCGTAAAGCGGAAGCTCCTTTTGACCAGTAACCAATAAAAAAGCCAACATGCTTAGCAAAGTAATACAATATTTCATGGGTAAGTTTTTTAATTTTTTTCTGGCAGGGTGCAAACTGTCTTTGCCTCTTTTCGGCTTTCTCAAATCCAGGGAGCACTCAATGGTTCTAATCATTTGTGCACCTCACTCAAATAAAGGCTTCACTGTCAGCCAAAAATCGTCAAGAGCAACCAGCCGTTCTTTAAAAAACGAAATCATCTCTGGCCAGCTTTCTTTATTTAATACATTCACTCCTTTCTTTTCTGCTACTATTTTGGAAACTGTTGATCCATCGTCGTCCTGAATTTCCTCTAACCAGCTCCACCCACCATCAACTGTAGCCTTGAAATGGCTTTTAAAAGAGATAAATTTAACGAAAAATGCTTTACGTTGCAAAACTTCCGGGTGCTTTATTTCGATGCCGATGGAGCAGGATTGAGTATCTGCATCCATTCTAATATATATATTCTTTACTCCGGTTTTATAATTCAGCCAATTAATCCTGTTCCCGCTCGCATTGGGTACTGGTTTCATATAGCTGCCAAAACTCGTCCAAAATTCTTTTTTGACCGCTGATTTTTCTGCCTTACTGTACATAAAATATAGGAGGTATTAGAAAAACAGAAATTTGGGTTTACTAAATCAACTTTAAAAAGCAAAATAGTTAAGATATTGTTTAGCTGCTTTTTAATCTTTTTCTGTAGCTTTTGAAGAAACTTTGCCAACGTAGGTTCAAAACACCCAAAATGCCTTCTTTTACAATTCCCTTGTTCATTTTGCTTTGCCCTTCTGTTCTGTCTTGAAAAATTATAGGAATTTCTTTAATCCTAAAGCCTAATTTCCAGGCGGCAAATTTCATTTCTATTTGAAAAGCGTACCCCACAAAGTTGATGCTATCAAAATTAATGCTGTCTAAAACCCTGTCTGTGTAGCAAACAAAACCGGCGGTTGGGTCTTTAATAGGCATCCAGGTTATAAGACGGGTATAAAAAGAAGCGCCTTTTGAAAGAAAAATGCGACTGGCTGGCCAATTGATGAGTCCCCCTCCTTTTATATAACGGCTGCCAATGGCAAGGTCGGCGCCACCTGTATCGCAGGCTGCGTATAAGCGAAGCAAATCTTTGGGATTGTGCGAAAAATCGGCATCCATCTCAAAAATAAACTGATAGTTCTTGTTCAACGCCCATTTAAAACCATGAATATAGGCCGTGCCCAATCCCAACTTACCTTTTCTTTCTTCCAAAAACAGTTTCCCCTCAAATTTGGTTTGCAAATCTTTAACAATGTCAGCGGTGCCATCGGGTGATCCATCATCTATAATCAACACATGAAATTCATGGTTCAGATCCATTACAGCATGAATAATGTTGGAGATATTTTCCTTTTCGTTATAGGTGGGTATAATTACGAGCCTTGACAAGTTGAGATTTATGTTTTAAGAATTATTTTGCAGATATTTATTTTTTCCTTTGTGCTTGCACTCCTGCTTCAATGAGTCTTTTACAGAGCCTGTTTCTAAGGAATTGCAGGCGAACTGTCTGAAGTAGTTGAGGCTTAACACGGCTCTATCCTTTTTTCAGCTTACTCTTAGTAAAAATTTCAGTTAATTTTTGCTTGGTGTGTTGTGGAAAGTCGCCGCGCATCATCCAGTCGTAATACTGAGGTTCTTTTTTCAAAACCTCGGCAACCGCCAGCCCTTTATATTTCCCAAAATTGAACACTTCTACACCATTTTCCATAATAAAGCGTCGGGCAAAATCTACAATTACATCCTCACCTATAGCCTTATTTATCGAGTCAATGGTAGTACCCAATTCGGGATATTTTTCTATTTGTGCTAAAAGTACTTCGTGGGTAGCAGTAGCATCCGCTTCGGCAGAGTGGGCTCCCTCAAGACTTTTATTGCAGTAGAATTTATAGGCAGCCGTAAGGGTTCTTTGTTCCATTTTATGAAAAATGTTCTGAACATCCACCAATTTACGACCTTTCATGTCAAATTCTACCCCGGCTCTTAAAAACTCTTCCATTAGCAAGGGTACATCAAACCGATTCGAATTGTACCCGCCCAGATCGCAGCCATCCAGCATTTGCTTCAGTTCCTGGGCAACCTGTTCAAAAGTGGGTGCATCTTTCACCACATCATCCGTGATGCCATGAACCTCACTTGATGATTTAGGAATGGGCATACCGGGGTTGATAATTTTGCGTTTTATGCTCTTGCTTCCGTCAGGAAGAATTTTGACAATCGCTATTTCTACAATTCGGTCGGTACCGAGGTTGACCCCTGTTGTTTCAAGGTCAATAAATGCCAACGGTCGGGTAATCTTTAACATAAATAAAAGTTGGTATAGATTTGGGCGCGAAGATAAACATTTTGGCGCTTTAGCAATAGTAGTTTTCGAAAAGAGTAGATTCGAAATTGACGCGAAGAACAAACACGATTCCATTGAAGCTTCAAAAAACAGGAACTACTACCCAAAAACCAGTTTTTATAAATAGCAGAATCAACGGGTTGCCGAGAGGTCATGTTTAAAAATCAGGAAAAATTCTGCGATCATAAGAAGAAGTATGAGCAAATCACGACGAAGTTGAGCAGAATAGGGCCGGAAAGCATGATTAGAAAAATTGCAGAAAATTGGTATAAAAAAAATTTGCCTTGTTTGGGAAAGATTGAAATTACCAACGCAAGCGAATTAATAAAATGTTTATCCACGGATGTATAATGATCGCCTAAAGCAAGACAATTTGGAACGCCAAATTCAAAAACTTAAAAAATAATTGAACGCAATTTATTAAAAACACGCTATATTTGCTCCGCAATGAGGTCATTTATACATAAACATCATCATTTGGTATGCATATCCATGTAAGCCGGTGGTGCTATGTATCAATTTATAAAATTTAGGCTTACGAATATGTAAGCCTTTTTTGTTGGGTTTTTACCTCTGAAATGAAAAAATACAGACAGAAAGAAAAGATTATGAGTACAGCGAAAATAACAAACCGAAATGCTCTAACTCGCACCGGTATAATCCGGAAGGATTTTGAAAAGGATATTTTACGAATCGCCGTTCAAAAATCAGGCAGGCTGAGCGAAGACACGCTGAAGCTATTGAAAGAGTGTGGTATTGGCATTAGCAATGGCAACAACCAACTAAAAGTGACAACAGAAAATTTTGATGCAGAAATTTTGTTTCTAAGAGACGATGATATTCCAGAATACGTGGCCGATAGTGTGGCCGATATTGGTTTTGTTGGCGAGAATGTAGTATTAGAAAAAAACAAACAAACACAGATTGTGGAAAGGCTGGGATATGGAAAATGCCGGCTGTCTATCGCCCTGCCAAAAGCGAAAAAATATTTGACCATTAAGGATCTCTCCGGTAAAAAAATTGCGACCAGCTATCCGGTCATTTTAAAAAAATGGCTGAAACAAAATAATCTGACCGCTGAAATCCATACGATCAGCGGTTCGGTAGAAATTGCACCCCGCATTGGGCTTGCTGATGCTATATGCGACCTCGTTAGCTCGGGTAGCACATTATTTAGTAACGAACTATACGAATTTGAGACAATTTTAAAATCAGAAGCCGTTCTCATATCCGGAAGGAACCTTACCGTTAGACGCCAGGAACTATTAGAAAAATTGTTATTTCGCATCCGGGCGGTTAGAAAAGCAAAAAATAACAAATACGTACTCCTGAACGCCCCAAATACCAAAATAGATGAAATTTGTAAGTATCTTCCGGGGTTGAACAGCCCTACGATTGTGCCTTTAGCAAAAAAGGGTTGGAGTTCCGTTCATTCGGTAATTAGCGAAACTGATTTTTGGAATGTTATAGAGGCGCTGAAGGCTGCCGGTGCCGAGGGAATTTTAATCATACCCATTGAAAAAATGATGGATTAACCTTGAATACGATTCAGAAACAAATTCAGAATACCAGTTTGTCTTACTCAAAAAACATCTTTCACTTGTTGGTGAATTCATTCATAAATTAAGTTCTGAACAATAGAAATAAAAGAAGTTACAGATGAAATGGTTCAAATACCCCGACAGATCTTATTGGCCAGAAATTTGTCAAAGGCCGGTAAAGGAAACCGGTAAAATACAATTTCTTGTACAGCGTATCCTAACTACCGTGGCAAAAACAGGCGATAAAGCGCTGAAGGCCTATTCAAAAAAGTTCGATCAGGTAGCCCTGAAAGATCTCTTAGTATCGGAAGAAGAAATTGAGTCTGCTTTTGCCAATTGTGATGCAAAACTGAAGGCGGCAATCGAATTGGCAAAAAAAAACATTGAAACATTTCACAAAACACAAAAGGAGGTTGTTCTAAAAACTAAAATCAGCCAGGGGGTTTTATGCTGGCGCGAATCAAGAGCTATTGAAAAAGTAGGATTGTATATACCCGGCGGCTCAGCCCCACTATTTTCTACCGTTCTCATGCTGGGGGTTCCGGCAGCAATTGCAGGTTGTGAAGAAGTCATTCTTTGCACCCCCTGTGATAAAAATGGAAAAGTGCACGATGCAATATTGGTAGCAGCCCGCCTTTGCAAGATCAGTAAAATATATAAAGTGGGAGGCGCACAGGCTATTGCAGCCATGGCTTATGGAACAGAAACCATTCCTAAGGTGCATAAAATTTTCGGGCCGGGCAACCAATATGTTACCACGGCAAAGCAGTTGGTGCAAAACCAAGTTGCCATTGATATGCCTGCCGGACCCTCCGAGGTACTCATCATTGCAGACGAAACCTGTAAGCCTGAATTTGTTGCAGCAGATTTATTAGCGCAGGCAGAACATGGCCCCGACTCCCAGGTAGTATTAATTGCCACAAAAACAGAAATTTGTAAAGCAGTGAACAAGGCAATTAGGAATCAGATAAAAGTACTACCCAGAAAGGAAACAGTAGAAAAGGCAATAATACATGGGCGCATGGTTGTTGTATCAGGTATTGAAGACGCGTTGAACCTGTCCAATTTTTATGCGCCAGAGCATTTGATTCTTGCGTGTAAAGTCACCAACCAATTGCTAAAACGTATTACCAATGCCGGATCGGTATTTATCGGAAACTTTTCACCAGAAAGCGCAGGCGACTATGCCAGTGGCACCAACCACACGCTTCCCACCAACGGGTACGCGGCTATGTATAGTGGGGTTTCTTTAGACAGTTTTGTGAAAAAAATAAGTTTTCAAAAATTGTCTAAGGCCGGATTAAAGTCTCTGGCGACTACCATTACCACAATGGCCGAAGCAGAAGGGTTGCAGGCGCATAGTAGAGCCGTAACCATCAGAAGTGTTTGATTTTTTATTTAATTTTGACGTTGTACAATGGAAGAAAACAATATAGAACATACCAATAAAACTCCAGCAGTATCTCCACAACAGATGGCACCCTCGGTTGAAGGAGCTCAACCCGATACGTCGCAATCTGAATTTTCATTTAACCTGAGGTATCTGGTGCGGGAAAATATCTGGAACCTGCAACCCTACTCTACCGCCCGACACGAATTTAGTGGCCAGGCAAGTGTAATGTTAGATGCTAATGAAAACGCATGCGGATCGCCGGTTGCGCTGGAACTTAACGATAGAAAGGAAGCCTTAAATCGCTATCCCGACCCAATTCAGCAGCAACTCAAACAAAGGATCAGTGAGATTAAAGGCATTCCTGCTGCGAATATTTTTACCGGAAACGGCAGCGACGAAGCTATTGACCTGGTATTTCGAATTTTTTGCGAACCGGGGATGGACAATGTCATCACCCTGCCACCCACCTATGGCATGTACAGTGTGGCGGCTGCTATCAATAATATAAAAGTAAAACAGGTACCCTTAAACAGCAATTTTCAGATGGATATTCAAGCCATCGCCGATGCAGTGGATGAGTACACCAAAATTATTTTTATTTGTTCGCCCAACAATCCCAGCGGAAACAGTATTCATCGGCAAGACATTGAAATTATCCTCAATAATTTTGACGGAATTGTAGTGGTTGATGAAGCCTATATTAATTATGCAAAACAAAAGACGCTGACTTTGCAACTTTTAGAACATCCGAACCTGATTGTGTTGCAAACACTTTCCAAAGCCTGGGGCTTAGCTGCTTTGCGTCTGGGGCTTGCATTTGCCAGTAAAGAAATCATTGATATTATGAACCAGGTAAAATATCCCTATAATATCAATCTTGCAACCCAGAAACTGGCATTAAAAGCTTTGTTGTACCTGAATAAAGTGAATGACTGGATCCGACAAACCATTGAAGAGCGAAGCCGGCTCGAAAATAAATTACAGACCTTCCCTTTTATTGAAAAAATATACCCCAGTGATGCAAATTTTTTATTGGTGAAAACGAAGGCCGCAGAAGAACTATTTCGATACTTACAACAAAAAGGTATTATTGTACGGAACAGAAGCACTATACCGGGCTGCGAAAATTGCCTGCGAATTACCATCGGTACACAAGAAGAAAATTTAAAACTGATTGCAGCATTAGAAAATTATATTAAGGAAACCTCTCAGTAAACCCCTATGAATATTTGGATTGGACGAATGGACGGAGAAGACAAGAAATACCATCGGGTATTTCAGAGGGTAGTTTTAGAAACAAACTACCTCAATATCGCAGCCGGAGATTTTGTTTTGCATGGCTTTGCTGTAGATGAGGGGGTGCGTAGAAACCTGGGGCGCCTGGGTGCCCGTACTGCACCCGACATCATCAGAAAGAACATGGCTTCTTTCCCAGTTTTCAGGGATGAGTTTGTACTGAAAGACTTTCAAAATATAACCTGCACAGAACACAATTTAGAACTAGCTCAGGAAGCACTTGCCAGCTGCATCGCCAAAACAGGATCCCAGGGCGCTAAATCGGTAGTCGTAGGTGGTGGGCACGAAGTTATGTGGGGGCATTATTCGGGTATAAAAAAAGCGTTTCCCAATAAGAAAATTGGGATCATTACTATTGATGCCCATTTCGATAACCGGGAACCCAACACAAAAACAGGCGTGAGTTCCGGAACCGGCTTCTGGCAATTAGCACAAGAAAGGGAATATCATACCTTACATATTGGTATTCAAAAAAACTCAAATACCCGCAAATTATTCGAGTTTGCAGCGTATTCGGATATGCCTTTTATTCTGGCAGATGACCTTTATTTCGCCAACCTTCCTTATATTTTTCAGCAAATAGATACTTTGTCGAATCGGGTTGATATTCTTTATCTGACAATTTGTATGGACGTTTTTAACGCAGCCATTGCACCAGGTGTTTCAGCAATGGCATATAATGGTATTTTTGCCGATGCTGCATTTCTGCAGGTACATAGACATATTATAAATAATAATAAACTTGTAGCATTGGATATTGCTGAAGTAAACCCCCTATACGACATCAATGAAAGAACCGCCCGACTGGCAGCGGCCTTGGTTAATGAATGGTTTATGGTTTCGTAACTAAACCCCACTTTGTTTCATAGAATTATATAGTAGAAAATCGCAACAACAAATGAAAAAAATTTTATTTATAGATCGGGATGGAACGCTAATATTTGAGGCTCCCCCCTCCTATCAATTAGACGCTTTTGACAAAATAACTTTCTACCCAGGCATGTTTGCGAATTTGAGCAGAATAGCAAGGGAGATGGATTTTGAGTTAGTGATGGTTACCAATCAGGATGGCCTGGGTACCGACAGTTTTCCAGA
>JBDHYK010000080.1:0-12550 GCA_039811305.1 Niabella sp. | reverse complement strand
GCCCTGCTAATAATTGAAAATCCATTTACTGAGGGTGCCGATATAATAAAAGAGGCGCAATGGGTGGTGTACCGAAACGTAACAAATAACCGCCTGGCTAACTTTGATGCCCTGGCCCGAAATTGGCCCGACAGCAGAGTAGTGGCATCGGTTGATTTTTCAAGAGAAGAGCAACTGAATGGATTTGCCGATAGCGAAACCTTTTCCTCTACCGGAATCTTACCTCAGGCAATAGACGTGGTAAACTGGAAATTCCCTACCCGCGCCGGAGTAGCCTACTATCATATTGAGAAAAACTATTCCGATATTGATGGGAAAGTTACCTACAAAACCCTCCGCTATTCCATTTCAAAATTGCAGGTAAATTAAACCCTAATAAAAAATCAGTTTCAGTGCAAACTGAATTTTTCAAAAAATAAAAATTGTAATAGATGAAAACAAAAAATATACTATGGGGACTGCTGCTGGTGATTACTGCCGGTTCTTGTATAAAAAAAGAAGATTCGGCTGGCGGTTCTCTCTTTAGCCAACAGGTGCTGCTTTACAAAGTGGATGGTACAACAAAAAAAATGGCCGCTTTTTCAGATATGACTGCAGTGGTAGGCAATGAGGACGAAGTGGATCTAAAGAAAAACATGAGCTTTTTTGTAGGTCTTGCCAAAGAAAACAACGAAAACCTGTCGGTAACAATCGCCTGGGATCCACAAGCCGCCGAAAAGTATAATCAAGTGTATGGAACACAGTATTTAATGATGCCCGACAGCCTGATTTCGTTTCCTACATCGTTGAATGTGAAAGCCAATAATATTCTTTCGGAAGAAGGAATCATTCAGGCCAAAATTTCTTCATCATTAAAAGACAATGTAAAATATATTTTTGCTCTTACAGCGCAGGCTGCCACCCAAGGGGTCTCAATTTTAAATGCCTCAAAAACGCTGATTTATACCGTAGAAAAAAGCAAAGGCATCATTAAAAAAACAGTGCCACTTACCCGCGATCTTTACTTACAATTAGAAGACAACTCCTCTATGGCCGGCATCGGCACTACATTTACCATGGAAGGATTACTATGGGTTGACAAGTTTAGAGGGCCCGGAGATGGCGGCGACGCCGGTATTTCTACCTTTATGGGAACCGAAGGAGCAACCCTCATGCGCTTTGGCGATGCTGGCGTAGATCCCGATCATATGCAGGCAAATGGCGTAGATATTGGTGTAAAATTTCAACTAAAAAAATGGTACCATATTGCCTTAGTGGTAGATGGCAGCAAAACCACAGCTTATGTGGATGGAGCGAAAGTGATTGACTTTACTAAAACAGGCCGACTGGCAAGCTTCTTCATTGGACGCAGCTACAACGACAACCGCGGGTTGCCCGGAAGAGTAGCCGAAATTCGACTGTGGAACAAAGCTCGTACAGCCAATGAAATACAGGAAAACATATATACTGTTGATAAAAAAAGTCCAGGATTGTATGCCTACTGGAAAATGAACGAGGTAAAAGACAATAAAATAGAAGACGTATCGGGCAATAACAGAAACCTGATCCTGATGGGACAGTCTGCTTTGTCGGGCAGACAAGTGATTAAACTGTATGACGAGGACGGCATTAAGGTAGGTGAATAAAAAAAACAAAAAAACGCCTGCATAAAAACCCAAAAAAGGCCAGGCAGATTTTTTAACTCCTTCCGTGTAGTTCTATTCTACAACTACACAGAAGCATAAAAATATAAAAATGAAAAAGATATTTCTTGGATTCGTAGGATGCATGTCTTTGCTACTCTCCTGCCAGCGCGATTTTCAGTCGCCGCAACCAGAAAATAATACAGAAAAATTTTCGGAAGACCGAGTATTTGATAAAGCACAACCGGATGCTGATAAAACAACCATCCGACAAAATGGCAAATACACATTTGTGGTGAAAACTGCACAAACAGCTACAGCAGACGAAGACGTGGATCTCGCAAGTGCTACGGTACTAAATAAAATCGTTAGCGACTACAATAAATTTAAATCGGCGCAAGACTATGTTTTGCTTCCCGAAACCAATTATTCGTTTATAGGATCTGCATTGAAAAAAGGAACCGACGCCGCAGAAGTTAGCATCGAAATAAAAGAGTACAACACCCTGCCACAAGGTGATTACCTGCTGCCCTTAAACCTGCAGGTTGCTGGCAAAACCCTAAACTATTTGGTATTTGTTCGCAAAGATGCGGCCTTTGTTCCACTATCCGCAGCCAACCCTAAACCCATGCCGCCGGGTGCTTATACCTGCCCCGATCGTACCCAACCCGTGAAGATGGTAGCCTATGTGGAAACAAACGACTGGGATATTCGAAATATGGGTCAATTTTTGCTGAAAGATAGCCGTAAACCCATTTTCGACATCGTGATCCTGTTTGCGGCCAATATGAACTACGACCTGAAATCGGGAAAAAGAGTGCTGTTTTTCAATGATAAATTAGAACCCGTTTTAAAAGATCCCGAAAAGTACATCAAGCCTTTACAGGATCGGGGTATTAAAGTATTGATTGACATTTTACCCAATCACCAAGGCGTAGGTTTCGAGAACTTTCAGAGCTATGAGGATGCTGTTGAATTTGCAAAAGAATGTAAAATCTATACCGACAAATTGGGCATTGACGGTTGGGATATTGATGAAGAATACGCAAACTACCCCGCACTACCTCAAAAACCACGAGTGGGCGTACAATCCTATTTCTGGTTTATGAGAGCCATGAAAACCGTCATGCCCGACAAGCTCCTTACCCTATATGATTATGCGCATCCGCTGCGTCCTGCTTCTGTAGATGAAAATGGGAAAACCACGTCCGACTACCTCGACTATAGTTGGGCCAACTATAACGAAAACCACGGTTCTTACGCCGGGCTGCCCAATAATCGGTATGGAAAACTTTCCGTTCAGGCTGCAACCAGTTTTTCCAGAACCCAGTCCAACACCTTAAATAATGTGAGGGATTGCTTCGGGCTTATGATGTTCTTCAATATTAGAGGAACTGATATCAGAAGCGGATTAGCCACGACCCGCCTGAGTACCGCAACAAATTTGCTTTACGGAGAAAGTTGTGAATTTGTAGGCAAATACCATTATGGGCCAGGTGGAAATTAGATAGCTTCGGCAGATGGAAATCCATCCTATAATACTTACTTTAGTAACAGAGTAATAGGTATGACACACAGGGGTAGCTTTTGCTCCCCTGTTTTTTTTGTTCCAAAATCCGGTTCTTACCAACCACGGGTATTTCAAATTTTTCATCTCTGCCTATCTTCTCCTTTCAGACTGATAGTCCGCGTCAGAGCTCAAGCCCTTCCAAATCTGGCCTTCTTGTTTTTGTACGGATCACAGATTGTTCGTAACGCCAATCTTCAATTTTTTTATGATCGCCACTCATCAGTATCTCCGGAACTTTCATCCCTTCCCATTCTTCAGGGCGGGTGTACACCGGGGGCGCCAGCAAACCATCCTGAAAGGAATCGGTAAGGGCAGAGGTTTCATCTCCCAGTACACCCGGTATCAGCCTGCCTATTGTATCCACTAATACGGCCGCGGCTATTTCGCCACCACTTAATACATAGTCGCCAATGGAAATTTCTTTTGTAACATATTTCTGGCGAATCCGCTCGTCAATGCCTTTGTAGTGCCCACAAATTAGTAGAAGATTCTCTTTTAAAGAAAGGGTGTTAGCAGTTTTCTGGTTCAGGGTTTCCCCATCGGGTGTTAGATAAATAATTTCATCAAACTTTGTTGTGGCCGACAATTCCTCAATTGCGTTTGCTAAGGGTTCACACATCAATACCATTCCGGCACCTCCTCCGTATTGGTAGTCATCTACCTGGCCATACTCGTTCACGGCCCATTTTCGTAATTGGTGTACTGTTACCTGCAATAAATTTTTGTCCTGCGCCCTTTTTAAAATACTATGCCCCAAAGGGCTTTGCAACAAGTCGGGCTGAACGGAGAGGATGTCTATTTGCATGTTGCAAAGATAAAAGGCTTGAGCGAAAGCCTGCACCTATAGGCAGCAAGCATCCACCCTTACTATGAGAAAAGAAAGTTCAATCGTCATCGGGTTCAAAAAATTCGTCCAATTCTCTCCTTTCCTTTTTGGTAGGTCGTCCTATTTTGCTCATGCGCTTTCCTGTGTGAAAAACGGATGCCTGGTATTCAGTTCGCTCTAGCTCCTCAGGTGGTGTAAGATCAACATAATAATTGATGGCTTCGGTGTATTTTAACCGGTTGTGCAGCAAACCGGTTACCTTTATCTGCCATCGCCTGCCTTCGGTACGCACGTCGAAAATATCGCCTAAATGCACATTTTTGCCGGGTTTGGCTGCCTCATCCTGGTATTTCACTTTATTATTGTTGCAGGCATCGGTAGCCAGCCTGCGGGTTTTAAAAAGGCGGATCGCCCAGAGATATTTGTCTAAACGCAGCTTTTCTTTTTCCATCAAAATCGCTTTGCTGCAAAAATAGCATTGTTTAACCGGGATTTTGCAGTTGAACGAATCTTACAAGTTTCTGAGAGCGTTTTTTGGGGATCAAGCGATTCTAAAAATTTTAGCTTTTTTTCAATTGAAAAAAACCGAAAACGCATCAACAAGTTTTTGTATTTTTTACGGAGTTTACACCCTCATAAAAAAATATCGTGGCTGTATTTTCACACAGCCACGAAAGAGAAAAATTGATTCTTTATTACTCCGCAAAGTATTTATGGAAATAGGGAATGGTTTCAATACCTTTAAAGTAATTCTCTAAATTATACTTTTCATTGGGACTGTGCAAACCGTCATTATCAAGGCCAAATCCCATGAAAATAATTTTTATACCCAATTCTCTCTCCAAGGTAGTACAGATGGGAATGCTGCCTCCTCCCCGAACCGGGATGGGGAGTTTACCAAACGTGGTCTCTAATGCTTTGCTGGCCGCCTGGTATCCTTTACTTTCGATGGGTGTTACATACGGCTCTCCGCCATGATGCTCAAAGGCTCTTACTGTAACACAAGAAGGCCCGGCAGAATTAAAATAGTCTAATAGTAGTTTTGTCATTTTTGCACTGCTTTGTGCTGGAACTAAGCGTGCAGAAATTTTTGCTGAAGCTTTTGCGGGCAATACGGTTTTAGATCCTTCTCCAGTATAACCGCCCCATATACCATTTAGCTCTAATGTGGGTCGGATGCCGGTTCTTTCGTAAGTGCTAAAGCCCTTTTCGCCGTGTAATTCTTTAATGCCAATTTCGGACTTATAGGATTCTTCATCAAAGGGTGCCTGATTGATGAGCGCTCGTTCGGCTTCACTGATCTGATCCACATCATCGTAAAAGCCCGGGATGGTAACGTGATTATTCTCATCATGACAAGCAGCAATTATTTTTGACAATATCACTATGGGATTCGCTACCGCACCACCGTAAGTGCCGCTGTGGAGATCGCGGGCAGCGGCTTCTACCTCTACTTCAATATAGCTTAGCCCTCGAAGACCTGTGTCCAACGAAGGGTTTTCCATACTTAACAGAGAGCTGTCGCTGATCAGGATCACATCGGCTTTAAGCAGATCTTTGTGTGCAGCTACAAATTTGCCCAGGCTGGGCGAACCCACTTCCTCCTCCCCTTCTATAATAAATTTGATATTGGTGGTCATTGTGTCCGTTTTCACCATCGTTTCCAATGCCTTCACGTGCATATAAAACTGACCTTTGTCATCGGCGCTCCCACGGGCAAAAACCTTACCGTCAATAATGGTGGGTTCAAAAGGAGGCGTTTTCCACTCATTGAGAGGTTCCACCGGTTGCACATCATAATGGCCATACACTAAAACAGTAGGTTTGGTGGCGTCTATAATTTTTTCGCCATAAACAACAGGATGCCCTCCCGTTTCCATAATTTCGGCTTTATCGCAACCCGATGCCAACAGAGAGTCTCTCACGGCTTCTGCGCAGCGGTGCATATCACCTTGATGTTCGGTTTTAGCGCTTACTGAGGGGATCCGTAGCAGATCCATCATTTCTGCTAAAAAACGCTCCTGATTTTGTTCCTGGTATTGTTTCCAACTTTGTGACATATAGCATGAATTTTTAGTTGTTACGAAGGTAGGGAAAAGGCTCCAAGGTGGATAAGGATAATTTTCTTTTTTGGCATTGGGAATTTTTTAAAATGAGGAGAAAGAAAAGGAGCCGTTTACGTAGAAGAATTGGCAGAAGAATGTTTTATCAACATTAAGATGCTGTCTATCAGCATATCCCGTGAAAGATTCTGGGGTACAAGGGGGATTCTGGAAAAACAGATTCCTATCTCAGCTATTGGATTTTCTTGTCGCTGCTTTACCTACAACTCCACTTCCAAACCGGTTTTTAATTGCATCAATCGCTTTGTAAAGATTGAGTTTTTCCTCCTGTTTACTAAAAAGGCTCATTTGCATCCCCGCATCCGCCAGCTGGGTGAATCTTACACCAATGAGTCTCACGGGACGGCCTTTCTGATATAATTTTGCAAACAGGCTTCTTATCTTTTCTATCAGGTCGTCGTCCAAGGCGGTAAAGCCAATCGCTTCTTGGCGGCTCTGCGTTTCAAAATCGCTATACCTGATTTTTATTGCCACACAACCGGTCAATTTACCCTCTCGGCGCAAATCATAAGCATTTCGTTCGGTAAGAAGTTCTAATTGTCTTTGCAAAAAGCAATGGTCGGTCTGGTTTTCCTGAAACGTGGTTTCGCGGCTCATACTTTTTTGTACCCAGTCTTCCTTTACTTCTGTACTACCGATTCCCTGCGACCGGTTCCAGAGTTCAGATCCCCATTTCCCCAATTTATGTACTAATAGTTCTTTGGGAAATTTTGCAATATCACCGATCGTAGCAATCCCCATTGCTCTAAGTTTGGGTTCGGTTTGTTTGCCCACTCCTAACACCTTACCAATCTGCAAGGGGCCTAAAAAATCTTTTTCTCGTCCGTGGGGCACGGCCAAAAAACCATTGGGTTTGGCTTCGTTTGTCGCCATTTTGGCGATGAACTTTGCCGATGCCAGTCCGCAGCTAATAGGCAATCCTGTTTCTTCTATAATTAAACCGCGAAGATCAGAAACATACTGGTTCACATCAAAGAACCGATCCATTCCTGTCAGCTCACAGTAAAACTCGTCAATGGAAGCCTGCTGAAACTTTGGCACTTTTGAGGCTATAATGGCAGCCACTTTTTTTGAGTACTCGCCGTACTTGCTATAAGAACCCTTCACTACAATCGCTTGCGGGCATAGCTGCAATGCTTTTGCTACGGGCTGGGCCGAGTGTACGCCAAACTTTCGGGCTTCATAGCTGCAACTGGCTACAACACCGCGGGCGGCCGTTCCCCCTACAATTACGGGTTGGTTCTTTAGTTCCGGATGCAATAAAATTTCTACCGATACGAAAAACGAATCGAGGTCGAAATGAGCAATGAAAGGCTTTGGATGCAGAGGAGTTGTCATCAGATTTAGACTGCAAGATATTTGTTTTCAGCTTCCACAATTATATTTTTTCAAACAACCAGGGAATCCTTCTTCTCTTTTTCACCGTGTAATTAGTGGTAAGGTATTGCGAAATATGCTGCATAGCTTCGTCAACATCATCGGTAACCAAAACCAATTTTAAATCGTCGCGGGAAATGGTGCCCTGCTGCGCCATATCTTCCAGTGCTTCTACCAGTTCTTTATAGAATTTTTTACCATAAATTACAATTGGGAACTCAGTGATGCTACGGGTTTGTACCAGGGTAAGGGTTTCAAAAAACTCATCCATCGTTCCAAATCCCCCGGGCATGATGATAAAGGCATAGCTGTACTTTACCAGTAACACTTTTCTCACAAAAAAATGTTCAAACGTTACCGCTTTTGTAAGATAGGGGTTATAATGTTGCTCAAAGGGCAGCTTGATGTTACACCCTATTGAAACGCCGCCGTTTTCAAAAGCGCCCCGGTTAGCAGCTTCCATAATGCCGGGTCCGCCGCCGGTGATTGTAGTTAGGCCCAATTCGGCTATTCTTTTTCCAAACTCTCTGGCTTTCTGGTAATAAATATTCCGTTCATCAAATCTTGCCGAACCAAACACCGTAATACAAGGCCCCACAAAATGAAGAGCCCGGAAACCCTGAATAAACTGGATGAGTACTTTCATTGCAAAAATAAACTCATACCCTCTACTCTTGGGCCCATCTAAATACACGTGTTCTTTAACAGGAATTAACCGGGACAGCCTTTTTTTCTTCACTCTTTTCTTAGCCATAATCGTTGGTTTGCTGCTTACGAATATAGAATAATTAAATTATAATGAGCAGGCACCCTATTTTTGCAGTTCTAATTTTTTCAAATGCGCATCATCAGCTATAACGTAAATGGCATACGGGCCGCTATTGGAAAGGGGTTTTTAGACTGGTTGAAAACCGACCCGGCCGACGTAATATGTTTGCAGGAAACAAAAGCTTTGAGAGAAAACGTGGATGCAAAACTATTTAATGCAATCGGCTACCACGACTTTTGGTTTTCGGCACAAAAAAAAGGGTATAGTGGTGTGGCAATTCTTACAAGATTCAAGCCCGATAATATTGTATTCGGTACCGGGCATCACATAAGCGACTTCGAAGGCAGGGTGCTTCAGATAGATATTGGCAACCTTCGAGTCATCAATGCCTATTTTCCGTCCGGTACCAGCGGCTCAGAGCGACAAAGCTATAAATATCAATGGTTAGACGAATTTTTGCTTTACGTTTGGGAACTTAAGAAAAAACACCCCAATATGGTTATTTGTGGCGATTACAATATTGCCCACAAAACCGTGGATATACACGATCCAAAGGGGAACAAAAACTCTTCGGGGTTTCTGCCGGATGAACGCGCCTGGATGGACCGGTTTTTTGAAAATGGATTCTACGATACCTTTCGGTTGGTACACCCCGAGGCTTTGCACCGCTACAGTTGGTGGAGCCAGCGCTTCCCCAGTGTACGTCTGAACAACAAAGGCTGGCGTATTGATTATATTTCGGTAAGTGAAGCCCTGAAAAATAGAGTAGCGGATGCCGAAATACTTCCCGAGGTTAAACACAGCGACCATTGTCCCGTGTATTTAAAATTAACCGACCAGGCAATCAGTTAAGAAAATGAATCTCTTCAGGAGGGTATTCGATCCCCTACTCTCACTATTTAAAGAAAGCAAGATCAAACCAGAATTAAAAAATGACCCACGCTGCCCTCGTATATAACGTTACAACCAAAGTATCCCCTGCCATTCATACTCCCTGGCTGCAATGGATGCGGTTCGAACACGTTCCTGCCGTGCTGGCAACAGGGTGCTTTTTCAAAGCATTAATGTTGAAAT
Source organism: Niabella sp. (assembly GCA_039811305.1). Classification (GTDB taxonomy): domain Bacteria; phylum Bacteroidota; class Bacteroidia; order Chitinophagales; family Chitinophagaceae; genus Niabella. Next base: position 3,189 of record JBDHYK010000080.1, on the reverse strand, counting down.
TAAAAACCGAAGACGAAGAAGACGGCATCACATACACGGTACAGTATTTTGCAGAAACTGAGGTGCGTTATGAAGAGTATATAGCGAATTACGCCCATCTCCTACGACAAGAAGCCTTTGCGAAATGGGGTAGCGAATTCATCTCTTTTCGCACCGTTATGCAGGTTGTGGATGGAATGTGAATAAATAGTTGAAGGTAGATTTTCGAATATGTCTTTTCCCTTATATTTATAGCTCGCGTAAATTTATGCATTTCAACAGCTTTTTTCTTTGAAACCCTTATCTGGCAAGGGTTTCAAAGATTTCGTTCTTTTTAATGAATTTTTTGTCGCCGCCCCGGCAAGTAATGAAAAGCATCTCCCACGCGGGTTTGAACAGATCCTCATCGGCTGAAATTGTTCTACAACAACGAAAAGTATCCTTTAATCTATTTAAATTTGGTATGTTTTAAAACACATTAAAAATTTTGTTATGAACAAAACTGAATTAATTGAAAAAATTGTTGCCGACGCTGGCATAACAAAAGCACAAGCAAATGCTGCCTTAGATTCTTTCACCGGGGCTGTACAAAAAACCTTAAAAGGGGGCGGAAAAGTTACGTTAGTTGGTTTTGGTACTTTTTCTGTTAGTAAAAGAGCCGCCCGTACCGGTCGTAACCCACAAACAGGAGCTGCCATTAAAATTAAAGCAAAAAAAGTTGCGCGTTTTAAACCCGGTAAAACTCTTTCTGCAAAGATCTAACGTTGCAAAAATTCTTTTTAATGCCTTGAAGACCTATTTCGGGGCATTTTTTATTGCACAACCCTTACATTTGCAGGATTAAAAATAAAACATATGGGTAGAGGAGATAAAAAAACAGCAAAAGGAAAGCGCTTCATGGGTTCTTTTGGCAAAAGCCGCCCGGCGAATAGCCCCAAAAAGAAAATCTCAGAAAAGAAAAAAGAAGCATAGTATTTAAAGGGGATTGCCATTGGAGCAATCTCCTTTAAATATTTATTTGACAACCTGCTTTCATTCAGTCCAATATTTTCAGTTCTTTTCGTGCTGGGTTGCAAATTGCTGCCGTGGGCAGGTTCATGAATTGCTTAAAAACGAGTGCGTTCTATTAGAAAAAAAATTCTCTGTTTCCGGTAACTCGCACTCCTTACCCATTCCGATCAACGTTTTGCTTACGATTCCCAACAACTTGCTTCCAGCAGTTTTACGAAAACGATCCACTGTGGTTCAAAAACATACAATCCCCTTTTACAAGTTCCAATTCTTTTTAGCCATGCAAACAAAGTTTATCTGTCTTTTGCTGATTACCGTTTTTTCTTTTGCCGCTTTTGGGCAAAAATCTTTTTATTTTGCTTCCACTCCTACACTAACTCCTAATGGCAATGAAGTGATTTTTAGTTATAATGGTAACCTCTGGCGTGCTGCCACTGAGGGTGGTTTTGCAAATCAGATCACAGCCCTGCAGGGCCTCGCCAATCGCCCTCGGGTATCGCCCGATGGGAAATGGATCGCGTTTAGTAACACCCAGTTGGGTAATGCCGATGTGTATGTGATGCCTGCCGCCGGTGGCGATATTAGAAGACTCACCTTTCACGCAGCCAATGATATGACGGAGTCCTGGTCTTGGGACAGCAAGTGGATCTACTTTACAAGCAACCGCTACGACCGCATGAGTACTTACAAAATTGCGATCGAGGGTGGCACCCCTCAGCGGGTATTTGGCTCCAACTATTTTGACTACACCCATGATGCTGTGGAGCACCCCAAAACAGGTGAAATCTTTTTTGATGATACCTGGGAAAGTATCAACTTTTATAACCGGATCGGTTACCGCGGCGCTTTTAACCCCGAAATACAGTCTTACAACCCAAAAACTGGAGCCTATAAAAAATATACCAGCTGGCAGGGAAAAGATATGTCCGTAAGCATAGACAAAAATGGTAAAATCTATTTTATCTCCGATGAAGCCAACGGACAATACAACCTGTACACTTTTAATGGCGACAAAAAAATCGCCCTCACAAGTTTTAAAACATCTGTAATGCGGCCTTTCGTAAATGCCGAGGGCACGGATGTGGTTTTTGAAAAAGATTTTCAACTGCATGTTTACAATATTGCCAAAAAACAAAGCCGTCTGATCCCCCTGAAAGGATATTCGAATAACAGTTTGGAGTCCGAAAAATCTTATAACACCGGTCGCAATATCAGCAACGTTGACGTTTCGCCAGATGGTAAAAAATTAGCCTTCGTATCAAGGGGCCGGTTGTTAGTGAGCGATGCAAAAGGAAAGTTTGTTCGAGAACTGCCTACACAACCGGATGAACGGGTAGTGGAAGTGTATTGGCTGAAGGACAATGAAACTGTTTTATTTACACAAACCAATAAAGGGTTTAAAAACATTTATACCATCAAAGCGGGGGAAGCCCTTGCACCCAGGCAAATAACCAATAATACGAAAAACGATCGGTCTCTCGGTTTCAATAGCGATCGTTCCCAAGCGGTTTATCTCAGCGGCAACAACGAAATACGACTTCTGGACTTAAAAACCATGAAAAGCAACTTGTTAGTTACCGATGAAATATGGGGTTTAAACGCTCCTACACCCAGTTTTTCGCCCGATGACCAGTATGTGATGTATAATGCCATGCGCAATTTTGAAGCTGACATATTTTTAATCAGGATGAGTGATAAAAAACTGTTCAATATTACCAATACAGGTGTAGCCGAGCAAGAGCCGGTATGGTCGCCAGATGGAAAGTATATTTATTTTACAAGCAACCGAACCGAGCCTACCTATCCTTACGGCATGGGCAACGCAAAAATCTACCGGATGGCCTTACAACGCATAGAACAGCCCTTTGCCAGCGACAGGTATGATTCACTTTTTATACAAAAGAAAAAAGACAGCGCCCAAAAAAACACCCGCGATACCACAAAGCAGACGATCAAACCCAACAAATCCATCGTAAAAATTAATTTTGACAACTTAATGGATCGGTTAGAACGAATAGGGCCGGTTTTTGGTAGCCAGCGTGGGGTACAGGTAATACAGGAGGGTGATAAAACCAGAGTATTGTTTCTTTCTAATCATGAAAACGGACGCTCAGCTTTATGGCAAATGGTGGAAGAACCCTTTGAAGTAACAAAAACAGAAAAAATGAAAGGTGTAGAAGGTTTTATTTCGGGAGTCAG
>JBDHYK010000079.1:0-12632 GCA_039811305.1 Niabella sp. | reverse complement strand
TGCGACGTGTGTTTGCCTTTACTCATGATTGATTGTAACTCCTGCCGTTCGGCAGCAGTTAGTGTTACTTTATAATGTACCATCGTCTTTTTGGATGGTAAAGATAAGTAAATTTATCAGACATTATATACTTGACATGACACTAGTACAAAAAATTTTTTAGGGTTACGAAAAATTTACAGATAATACCAGGGGTTGCGCTTGCTGGATTGAATAAAATGTTTGATGTTTCTGGTAAAGGCTAAAATCATATAAATAATGATGGGAGATCCCAGTGTGAGAATGGAGGTATAAATAAAATATTGACGAATACGGGATGGGGCAATATTCAACTTTTCCCCGATAGAGGAGCAAACACCAAAAGCGTTCCATTCTACAAAACTTCTAAGACGATTCATTTTTAAAGTTTCAAAAAGTTAGTGCTGCAAAATTAAAAAATACTGGTTTTATTGTTGAAAATGGGAGCATTTTTTTGCAATTTTTTAAACCAGACATCAAAATCAATTGAATTTCAGTTGGTTAAAGCCCCCCTTGCATTTTGTTTCAACCAAAAAATCAGGTACAAATACCGCTTCTTTACCAGCAATCCTTACAAAATCGCCGATAAATTGCTTCATACTGTGGTATGATGGTCTCCATATTATATTGTTGTGCATGGGTAAAAGCACCCTGTCTGAACTTTTCCAGTGTAGCATCATCTTTCAGAATTTCAAGAGCTTTCCTACTCATGGTTGCAATATCACCTACATCAGCCATATAACCCGTTACACCGTTTACATTTACTTCACCCAGTCCGCCTGCGTTGGTAGTAATCACCGGAACTTTTGATGCCATAGCCTCTAATGCCGCCAACCCAAAACTTTCGTAATCAGAAGTCAACAGAAAAAGATCGGCAATGGCAACAATTTCTTCCATCTGCTCCTGTTTGCCCACAAAAGTAGTTTTTTCGAAAAGATCCAACGAGCGGGTCAGCTCTTCCATTTTTTGACGTTCGGGGCCATCACCCACCAACAATAGTTTGGCTGGAATTTCTTTCTGCACTTCGTGAAACACTTTTATAACATCCTGTACCCGTTTTACTTTTCTGAAATTAGAAGCATGCAGCAAAATTCTTTCGCCATTGGGTGCCAGTACTTTTTTAAAAGCGTCCAGCGGTTTTCGGTTAAAGCGCTCCACATCTACAAAATTGTAGATCACCTCAATATCTTTTTTTATATTGAAGGTTTTATAGGTCTCTTCTCTCAGGTTTTTAGAAACTGCTGTTATTACATCACTTTCATTTATAGAGAAAGCAACCACCGGTGCAAACACTTTGTCTTTTCCTACCAGCGTAATATCGGTACCGTGTAAAGTAGTTACCACCGGTATATTTATGCCTTCGTCCTGCAAAATTTTTTTTGCCATAAATGCTGCAGAAGCGTGTGGGATAGCATAATGCACATGCAACAAATGCAAATGGTTGTTTTTAATTACATCTACCAGGGTGCTGGCTAAGGCCGTTTCATAAGGAGGAAAATCGAACAAAGGATAGGTAGGCACCTGTACTTCATGATAATAGATATTAGGAACAAACCCACTCAACCGCACAGGTTGCTGGTAGGTAATAAAATGTACCTCATGGTTGTTCTGGGCAAGCGCTTTGCCTAATTCTGTAGCCAATACGCCACTACCGCCAAAAGTAGGATAACATACAATTCCTATACGCATACGCCAAAGATAATAATTTTAACTACGGCTCCTATTGAATTAGCCAAAATGCGAAGTTTCTAAGCAGCTACCACTCGCGAGTTACTGAAATCAGTATAATAGCAAAAATAACGCGAAGAAGCACTCAACCTTCTTATCTTTACAGAAACAGATAACAGAATGGTAAAGAAATTGTTGTTTCTTGTTTCATTATTTTTTAATGGTGTTGTATATGCCCAATCGGCAGATGAGCTATTTATAAAAAGGCTCTCGGATGAAATTATGACGCATAGCAGTGCGTACGACAACCTGCGCGTGTTGACAAAGACCATTGGTGCGCGCTTAGCTGGCTCGCCTCAAATGACTGCTGCGGAAGATTGGGGTTTTAATTTATTGAAAAAGTCCGGTAGCGACAGCACATTCAAACAACCCTGCTGGGTGCCTCACTGGGTTCGTGGCGGCCAGGACATTGCTACCGCTCTTTTAAGCGGTAACAAAAAGCGCTCACTTGAAATAGTAGCTTTGGGAAACACCGTTGGAACCGGGCTTAAGGGTTTAACAGCGCCAATATTACTGATCCATTCTTTTGACGAATTAGAAGCAAAGAAAGAGGAAGCAAAAGGGAAGATTGTTTTTTACAACTACAAGTTTAATCCCCGCTTTATAGAAACCTTCAACGCCTATGGCGACGCCGTAAAGTACAGAGGTAGCAAAGGCATTACAACGGCAGCTAAATACGGTGCGGTTGCCACCATTGTACGAAGTATGAGCCATAGTACCGATAACTTCCCACACACGGGAGCCACCAGTTATGATGATGCCTACCCTAAACGACCTGCAGTCGCCATCGGGTTGCGCGATGCTGATTGGCTGGCCGAAGCGTTAATAAAAAATCCGAAAATGAATTTATACCTAAAAACGAACGGGCATTTTTTACCCGATGCAAAAGGTTATAATATCATTGGCGAATTGAAAGGCACCACCTTCCCTGATGAATATATCGTTGCGGGCGGTCATTTAGACAGTTGGGATATTTGTGAGGGCGCTCATGATGATGGTGCCGGTATTGTGCAAACCATAGAAATTCTAAGAGCTTTTAAAGCTCTGGGCTACCAACCTAAACGAACCCTCCGTTTTGTGTTGTATGCCAACGAAGAAAATGGGGCTCGAGGTGCCTTAAAATATGCAGAATCGGCTGCTGAAAACAAAGAGAAGCACATTTTTGCTATTGAAAGCGATGCGGGTGGCTTTACCCCACGAGGGTTTCATTTCGACGTGAGTAAGGAACAATTTCAAAAGCTGAAACAATGGCAGCCCTTATTGGTTCCTTATGGCGCAGACCGGTTTTTGAATAATGGTGGAAGCGGGGTGGACATTTCGTTCTTAAAATCGAAAAATCCGGGTATTGCCTTGGCCGGGCTAGCTCCTGATTCTCAACGATATTTCGACATTCATCATGCACGCAATGATGTGTTTGAGAGTGTGAACAAACGTGAATTGGATTTAGGAGCCTTGAACATGGCGGCGCTTATTTACCTGGTTGATACTTATGGACTGTAGCACTGCAAAGAAAACACACCACACAATCTAATTCCTATGGCTTTAAAAATCAAACAAATTAGCGATAACATAATCCGGCAACTTTTTCTAATTGTGATGATCGGCGTAACTGCAATCATTATAATCTTTGAGTTGCGCTATTTTATTCCCGGCCTGTTAGGAGCGATTACCCTGTATATACTTTTTCGAAAGCCCTATTACTACCTTACAGAAGCCAAAAAATGGAACAAACACGCCACTAGTATTTTTCTAATCCTTCTTTCCTTTGTTACAATTGCTGTGCCTTTATGGTTGCTGGTAGAAATTCTGATTCCTCAAATCAGTAGTTTAATTGCCAATAAAGATATTGCGATCCAAAAATTTAATGCTTTAAAAACATTTTTAAGCAGCAAACCCCTGCTGAACAAAATCAACCTTTCAGAAGAAAACCTTTTGGTGTTGATTCAAAAAATAACCGCATATCTTCCCCGTGTTTTTAACTCTGCGGCTGCAGTATTGGTGAACCTGGCAACCGCATTCTTTATCCTTTATTTCATGCAGGTAAGGGCAAGAGCCATGGAAAGCAGGATAAAATTATTGTTACCTATTTCTGAAGAAGATACTCAATCGCTCTGGAACCAAACCAACCTAATGGTTCGGTCTAATGCATTGGGCATCCCCATCCTGGCCTTATGCCAGGGCTTGGTGGCCGCATTAGGCTATATTCTGTTCGGGGTAGAGAATGCTTTACTTTGGGGGCTACTTACCGGAGCGGCTACCATCGTGCCGGCAATAGGCACAATGATTGTATGGGTACCCATTGTATTGATTCAATTTGGCGTAGGCCATACAGCCAGTGCAATAGGGCTTACACTATATTGCCTTATTGTAGTGGGTGGAATTGATAATGTGCTGCGGTTTACCATTCTAAAAAAACTGGGCGACGTGCATCCATTGATTACCGTTTTCGGCGTGATTTTGGGGTTAAACCTTTTTGGACTGATGGGATTGATTTTTGGGCCGTTGTTATTGTCCTATTTTGGAATACTTATTGAACTATACAGAACCGAATTTGGCAGAAAGAAAAAAACAGGTAGAAGCAACGATGAAGCAAAACCCACTCTTGCAACGGTTTCGGCAGAAGCCGCACTTCCAGAAAATTCTGAAATAGCACCTGCCGAAAAATCAGAACGACAGACTCCTTAAACAGCCCCTTATCTTTATGTTATCGGGCATTACCGAAAGCAGAAACAAAATTGCAAGAGCTCTCAGAGTGGCAACTACTGGGCTTGCCGAAAAAACCTCGGTAAATATTCAGCAGCACCGTCTTTTCAACTCCTGAACAAAATCGTGGCCTGTTGTGTTAAAAGGAGGCAAGCTTCGGAGATTTTTGTAGAATTTCAAATACCAATAGTTATTCAAATTTCGCAAATTTGCACCCTAGTTTATCAACAGCTATTACTTTGACACAGGAACAGTTTTCACATATTGCACCCACCCTTCCTCACGAACCCGGCATTTACAAATACTTAAATGTTGAAGGGAAAATTATATACGTTGGTAAAGCCAAGGATCTTCGCAAACGGGTAAGTTCGTATTTCACGAAAACCTTTGCCAATCACAAAACACGCGAATTGGTAAAACGCATCGAAAAAATAGAATTCACTATTGTTGCAACCGAATCGGATGCCTTTTTTCTCGAAAACTCATTAATAAAAACCTTTCAACCCCGATATAATATTAATTTAAAAGACGACAAATCCTATCCCTATATTGTCATCAAAAATGAAAATTTTCCAAGAATTTATCTTACTCGCCAACCTATTGATGACGGCTCCGAGTACCTTGGACCTTTTACATCGGTTTTTCGTGTTCGGGAATTGTTAGAGTTTATCAGAAGAATGGTGCCGCTGCGCACCTGCTCCCTGAACCTTTCGCAAAAAAATATTGAGAAAGGAAAGTTTAAAGTATGTCTCGAATATCACCTCGGTAATTGCAAAGGCCCTTGTGAAGGGTTGCAAACGAAAGAAGATTACGATGCGGGCATAGCACGGGTTCGTGAATTGCTAAAAGGGAATCTTTCGCCCGTTATTAGGCATTTCAAAGAAGAAATGAAATTACAGGCTGATGCTCTTGAATTTGAAAAAGCGGAAGCTACCCGAAAAAAGATTGTGTATCTGGAAGAGTATTACCAGTCACGTTCTGTGGTAACTGGGACTAAGGGCAAGGATAAAGACGTGTTCGCCCTTATTAAAGAACAACATATAGCTTATGTTAATTTTTTAATGGTTCGAAATGGCACCATCGTTCAAACGCATACAACCAAATTGGAAACGCATTTAGACGAACCTGTGGAAGAAATACTGGTATTTGCCATCAAACGTCTTCGGGGCACATTTAACAGCGATGCGAAAGAAATTGTGGTACCTTTTAAAATATATTATCCGGAGGCAGGAATTACTACCCTGGTTCCCAAAGCGGGCGATCGTAAAAAACTTTTAGCATTGTCGGAAATGAACGCCAACCATTTTGTTGAAGAAATAAGGAAACAGAAGCGATTAAAAATTGGTGAAAACACAGATCCTGTTAAGGTTTTGGAACAGCTACAAATAGATTTGCAATTAATAGATTTACCCGTGCATATCGAATGTTTTGACAATTCCAACTTTCAGGGAAGCTACCCCGTATCTGCTATGGTGTGTTTTAAAAACGGCACTCCCTGTAAAAAGGACTACCGACATTATAACATAAAAACGGTAGAAGGGATTAATGATTTTGCCAGCATGAAAGAATCTGTTTATCGTCGTTATAAACGACTTAAAGAAGAGAAGCAGGAGCTTCCACAACTCATAATTATTGATGGTGGTAAAGGCCAGCTTGCCGCAGCACAGGAAGCTATTGAAGCATTAGAACTTACCGGAAGTGTTACTCTGGTGGGTCTTGCAAAAAATGTGGAGGAACTATTCTTTACTGGAGATAAAGACTCTTTACAACTACCTTACAATAGTAGTAGTTTGAAATTTATCCGATACATCCGTGATCAGGTGCACCGGTTTGGTGTAAGTTTTCACAGACAAAAGCGCAGCAAGGGTACATTTAAAAATGAGTTGGAAAACATTAGGGGAATTGGAAAAACAACAGCTGACATGCTGCTGCGCGAGTTTCGCTCTGTGAAAAATATTCGTCAGAAATCATTTGATGAACTCGCTGTGGTGGCAGGGAAGGCAAAAGCTAAAATTATATGCCAATACTTCTCTTCAAAAAATTAGTCGCCGAAACCAACTCCTTTCAAAATAATAGTAATACAGGGATCAAACATCATAGTTCCTTTCCTCGTAAGCGCACCACTATTATTGTCTGCTTAGCTAACTGAAAACGAAGTGGTTCGTACCCCATTAGCTGAAAAAAACGAACACCAGGTTTTTTATCGTAATACTTTAGTGCTGAAACAAAAATAGCCCAGCCTTTGCTCCCTGAAACTTATACCGATTATTCGTATGAAGTTAAAGCATCTGCAACAGTTCTGCTACCGAAGAAACCGGTTTTTGACAAGCATAATTCTCACACAAATAAATGGCTAATGGCCATTCTGTTGTTTTTCCCTTTAGTAAGGGATAGATTTCATTTTCTGTAGAAGATGCCATTATCACAGCATGGGGCAGGTAACAAGAAAGTGTTTCTTTCAGCGCCTGTTCATAATCCCCCATCAATACGATCTCTTGCGTTCCACTGTTCATTTGCAATAGAGTATTTAACCAGGCGCCAAACGATCCTGGATAGGTAACCAACATATTGCTTAAACCCAACACCATCCCCTGTGCCCGGGCAATCCATTCCCTTATGTCGAAAACCAATCCCAAAACCTGCAGGTTATGAGCCATCACCGCGTTGCCTGATGGAGTAGCTCCGTCATACACTTCTTTCTTTCTTATAATTACGTCGTCCTGACCACGGGGTGTGTAATAAAAATAGCCATTCTCGTCAGAAAAATTGGCAATCACTATAGTGCAATAGGTTTTCGCCTTGTCTAACCAGGTTGTATCTCCGGTAATTTGGTGTAGTTGAACTAAGGCTGCAATCAGATTGGCATAGTCATCTAAAAAAGCCGGATACTTTGCACTATCATTTTTCCAAACATGAAACAATGTACTGTTTTTATCATCAAAAGCACTCAATAGAAATCGCATGTTTTTTATAGCCAACTCTTTATAATGTTCGTTTCCTGTTGCAGCATAGGCTTTGCTATACGCCTTGTTCATGAGAGCATTCCATCCTAATATAATTTTATCATCCAATGCCGGGCGTATCCTTTTTTCGCGCGCCCCCATCAATTTTTTTTTGCTGGACTGCAATACAAGATCCCATTCTTCGCTTTTCTTATTGTTTGAAACTGCAAAATCCTGTAAAGGCATCAAAACACGTAGAATATTTTTCTGCTCCCAGTTTCCTTCTTTTGAAATATCGTAATACCGGCAAAATAGTTCTGCATCATTTCCCAGCAGTTCATTTACTTCCTCAAAACTCCAAACGTAAAACTTGCCTTCTTCACCCTCACTATCCGCATCTAATGCTGAGTAAAAACCGTACTGAGGATGCATCAATTCCCGTTCAACAAAAGCCAAGGTTTGTTCTATTGTTGTTTTGTTCTTTCCGTTTTTTGTAAGTTGATACGCTTCGCTTAAAATAGAAACCAGCAATGCATTATCGTATAACATTTTTTCAAAATGAGGTGCTAACCATTCCCGATCTGTAGCGTAACGGGCAAAACCGCCACCAAGTTGATCATAGATCCCACCCTCTATCATCTTGTCCAAACTCAGCAACGCCTGAGCCTTTGCTTCTTTGGCAACAGCGCTAACCCTATACTTTTGTGTTTGAAAATACCCAAGCAGAAACTGTATAGAAAAAGTTTGAGGAAACTTGGGAGCTCTTCCAAATCCTCCCCAAATCCTATCTGCTGTTTTCAGCAGATTGTCGCACGCTTTATCCAGTTTTTCAATTTCTTTTTCCGGAGAATGCACGATATCCGCCTCACCAAAAAAATTAGCTTGCACAAGGTGCTCGGTCATATTGTGGGCCTGTTGTTCTATTTCGTTTCGTTGGTTTTTAAAAGCATCTGCTACTCCCAACAGCACTTGTTGCCAGGTAGGCCGGCCACCTATAGCAATAGGGGGAAAGTAAGTACCCCCAAAAAACGGTTTCTTATCGGGGGTTAAAAACACGTTCAAAGGCCAACCTCCACTGCCTGTCATAGCCTGTACCGCATCCATGTAAATATTATCCAGGTCGGGGCGTTCCTCACGATCAATTTTGATATTGATAAAATGAGTGTTCATGATAGCCGCGGTAGCCTTGTCTTCAAAACTCTCTCGTTCCATTACATGACACCAATGGCAGGCTGCATATCCAATGCTTACCAGGATGGGCTTGTCTTCCTCTTTTGCTTTTTCTAATGCGGCATCTCCCCAGGGATACCAATCCACAGGGTTATGGGCGTGCTGAAGCAGGTAGGGGCTCGTTTCATGTATCAGGTGGTTGGGCATGTAGAAGTTAAACTATTTAGAGTTGCATAAAACAGGTCTTCTACTAAGAACAAACAGAACTTTCGAATGTTTAAAATTTGTATCACTGGGTATCGGCTATCTCCATGTAAATTTCTGCCAGTTGTCTGGTCTGGCGTGTCGTATAGTGTGTTATCGCCCTCTGCAACGCTTTCAACTCGTTATTAAGATTTCAACAAGAAACTGACGAATGACATGAGCCCGAACCATTCGATATACAACACCTATTTCAACCACCAGAAATACCCCAATAGGTTTCTTCCGAAAGTACACTTTCTTTTCTCAGTACAAAAGCAGCAAGAAAAATGCAGATATCCAAATCAATAACAGACCTCGTAAGAAAATTTGTTTATTTAACCTCAAATGAAGTTCTTATAAATTAAAGGGCTTTGTTGCACTTATTAGTAGAACACTGCAGGAAAAGTGCTTAGTTTTTTGTAAAAACCTACAAGTGTGCTACCATTACACAAATGAGGGTCCTTTTGGGTTATTCAATCGTTCTTTATTTGTAAGCGCGCAACAGACTTACTCCAGAATTTAGGGCATTTTGTCAAATGCAATTATTGTAGCTACCAACTGATTCGAGTTTATATTGGCACTAAAATACATTTTCCCTTCAGGTGTTGTTTTCTGGGCAACCGAGGCTACCCGCATTTCTTTAACAGCTTCGTTTACCTTAGCAGCGTAGGAAGATGCGAGGCTTTTATTGATTGCATTGTTCAGGGAGCTGTAGTTCAATTCTTGCCTGCTCGCTATTACGGCAATAAAGTCTTTATTGCCCACTGCGTCAGCTTCTAACGATTGGCTTTTGGGGAAAACCCGAAAACCTGTAATACCACAATAGGGTGAATGTTTGGAAATAGTTTGTCCGGGCTTCAAATAAGGGAACAGCACATAACTGCTTCCATCAGTTTCCTGTCCAAAAATATAAATATAACAGGCAGCCGAATTTTTTACCTCCATTTTAAACCGGGTGCCCACTTTTATTGGAGCTACTGTTTGATAAGAATTGTTCCCCACAGATTTTAAACGGATGTACTGTTTGCTGGCATTATTGATCAGGCCAATGCTACATTCAAGCGGAAGTGTTGCTACTGCTGCCGATTTCGGAAACGGATCCATACCATACGCTTCTCTGACATACTGTTTAAAATCACCATAGCGCACCCAGGCAATTCCATTTGTTCCCCATTGGGGAGTCCAGCTATTCATAATCTGAAAGGCTCCGCCATATTTTCTATCATCGTACCCGATCACACACATGGCATGACCGCCCATCCCCACTTGCGATTTGTCTAAACCCTGAGGTTGCCAAAGATCCTTACCCATCATACCGGTCATGAAGCTTTGCCCTACCAGCATGCCGATTACCACAGGGGCATCTTTGGCTAAATGTTCCTTTACAGCACGTACACTAATCTGGTTAAGATCGTCTCCCTGTGTCAGCCGGGTAAAGCCATGAATCGTATTTTGGCGTCCGTTAAGAACCGCATTGCCATCAGGCACCCTGCTACAATCATCATCGCGGTAAGGATACTGGCTTAAAGGAACCCCCCCATTGCGTTGCATAGCCTCCATGGCTCTTTGTATGTAGGAGCCCTGGCAGTCTTGGTTTAGCCTAATTTGATTGTACAAATAAGAAGGACTAAAGGCAATTGTGTTAGGATCTTGCCCGGTTGCCGCTGCTGTTAAGATCGTTTGAGCGGCATAAGCACTGCTCCAAGCTACGCAACTCCCCTGCTGCCCCTGGTCGCCACGTCGAGGTGCAAAACGCAACAACGACACGGCTTCGGGCAAAGGATTCTTTGCATTATTTTCTTCAAGACCTTCATAAATAGACGCTTTATCATATTCGTTAGCATTGTATCCATATCCACTTTGTGAAAACATTTGTCCGGTAGAGTCGGAGGTTCCACCACTTAAACTGTCTAAGCTACAGCCGCCTCTTCCCATTAGAAAATAAAGCGCCGCCCCCATAATGAGGATCCAAACAAGACTCCTTCCTTTGAACAGAGAAAGCAATAAAGGCAACAATAAACCTATGAGTCCACCACCCCCACCGGCTGGGGGAGAAGGCTGGTCACCACCAGTATCATCATTATAGTCATAATTATCCTGCCCCTGCGGGTCATCGGTCATTCTAATCGGCATGATCTGATTTTTGGGATAAAAATAAAATTATTTAAGATATCAAATCGAAAAAACAAGCAGATTTTTTGTTTGATAAACAGGTTCTAAATTTTTACGAAAAAATAAAAAACGAGCAGTGTAGATGCAATTCGGATTGGAGTCTGCTTTAAAATAAATTCTGGCAACACCCAAACAAATTCTAAAAAAATCTGCTGAAACACCTTTTCTACTACCTTTGATAACACGACTTTTTCTTACCATGGCAGAAAAATCAATTGTATATCTAATCCCTGCATTTTTACATGAAGCCGGTCTTCACGTGCTTCCTTCGTATTTACTACAAACTATTGAAAAATGTTCTGTTTTTTTTGTGGAAAACGAGCGATCCGCAAGGCGCTATTTAAAGCAATTGAAAAAAGAGCTTATCATAGATGATTATGAATGGTATGCGATAGAAAAAGCAGAAACAGTTGTAATACAACAATTTCAACAAAAAATAACAGAGGGAAAAATCATTGGAATTATAAGCGAAGCAGGTTGCCCCGGGGTGGCGGATCCAGGGCAATTACTGGTAGCAGCGGCGCACAATATGCACGCAAAAGTAATACCTCTGGTTGGTCCCAGTTCTGTGTTGTTGGCGCTCATGGCAAGCGGTATGAACGGGCAACGATTTAGTTTTTACGGTTATTTGCCAATTGAAGGCCATCAACGGGTCAAGGCAATTAAAGAATTGGAAACTGAATCCATCAAGCAGGATTGTACCCAAATTTTCATCGAAACCCCGTACAGAAACCACCAGTTGCTGGAAGGCCTTTTAAAAACCTGCAGGCAGCAAACCAGCCTCTGTATAGCAGCCAACCTAACCGGGCCAGATGAATACATCAAAACTCAAACCATTGCTCAATGGAAACAAACCCCCGTTGAGCTACATAAAAAGCCCGTAATTTTTCTTTTAAAAGGATGATGGTGTAGGGTCGCTCATCGTTAAAACGCTGTCCACCACATACTTTGTATTGCCCCGCCAGGGAAGCACGCCATTGTACTCCTTATAATGAAGGTCAAAATGTTTACCACTATTTATGGATAATTGGTCAAAAATCTTTTTACTTTCAATCGAAAACTCAAATTCGTTCGACTGGATGGAGCCGGTGGTTTTGCCCCTGCCAATGCCTTCCTGAATCAATTTTCCTTCGTAAGTTTTAAAAATTTGCCCTTTTCTTACCGCATAATTCAAAGATCCCGACTTTACGCCCTCCCCAAATACGAAATAATACTTCCAATACATAAAGCCGCCTAAACACAACAGCACCAATAAAAAGAACATTGCGATGTACTTGGCACAGCCCGATTTCTTTTTAGGCTTTTCCTGAACTACCGGTTGTATCGTTTCCATAAAATTTGCATTTTTCTTAATTTTTTTTAAAACGCTATCAATTAATGCGTTACTTTTGCCGCTCGAAAATACAATTTGTTTTGAAATGTATCATTTTTTCAACCATACAAAGCATTTTTTATTTCACCCGTGCATGACAACCGGTGTATATGCCGTTGGGTATGATGTATTTGTATGTTCGCCAAGACCTTTTCGCCGACCTGAATTCTGACAGACCAACCCCCTGTGACCAAGGTCCCTGTCAGTGAAAAATACTACTGCAAAAAACATTAAGGATTGGTCCACCAGTTTCATTTTAATTATAAATTAATCGTGGATATTCA
>JBDHYK010000078.1:0-12779 GCA_039811305.1 Niabella sp. | reverse complement strand
CTGTCATTGGTATTGGCCGGCTTGAGTACCCCCCTTGTGCTTTCGGTACACACGATCGTATCCTTCGACTTTGCCACATCCATAGTTCCCGGCTGGCATACTACCATTTTTCCCCCTTACTTTGTTGCCGGAGCCGTGTTCAGTGGCTTTGCCATGGTGCAAACGCTGCTGTTGGTAACCCGCAAAGTGTTGAATCTGGAAGAATATATCACCATCGAGCATATTGACGTGATGAATAAGATTATTGTACTTACCGGATCAATTGTGGGAATCGCCTACCTTACAGAATTGTTTATGGCATGGTATAGCGCTGTGCCTTACGAATGGTTTGCCTTTAAAGAAAACAGGGTGAACCTGAACAGCCCTTACGGATGGAGCTATTGGATTATGATGGGCTGTAACGTGTTATCGCCACAAATCTTCTGGATTAAAAAAATGCGCCGTAATATATTGGTAACCTTCTTTATGAGTATTCTGGTAAATATTGGAATGTGGTTTGAGAGGTTTGTGATTATCGTTACTTCTATCTATCGCGACTATCTACCCAGTTCCTGGAGTACCTATTACGCACCCACAATTTGGGAAGTAGGATTTTATGTAGGCACTTTTGGTTTGTTTTTTACCTGCTATTTCCTGTTTAGTAAGTTTTTCCCGGTTATTGCCGTTGCAGAAATCAAACATATCTTAAAACGTAGTGGCGATAACTATAAAGCCGCCATGACACCGGAAGAAGAAGAAACTTTAGAGGCTTTTGAAGAAGAAAATGCACATCATTAAATTTAAAAGAAAAGCGAAAGACTAATATAATGAGTATAAAAAAATTTGTAACCGGTAATTTTTACGACGAAAAGGTGTTGTTCCCTGCCGTTACCAAAGTACGCAAAGCAGGGTACAAGTTGCACGATGTGTTCACTCCTTTTCCTATTCACGGGTTAGACAAGGTAATGGGGCAAAAAGATACCGATTTGCACATAGCCGGCTTCATCTACGGCATTACAGGTACCGCCACCGCCATTGGCTTTATTTCCTGGGCTTTGGCCATGGACTGGCAAATCAACTTTGGGGGAAAACCATTTTTCTCACTTCCGGCGTGGATACCCATTATGTTTGAGCTTACGGTACTGTTTTCTGCGGTGGGGATGGTGCTTACATTTTGCTGGCTTTGCCAGTTAGCACCGTTTGTAAAAAAAGATCATTTTAATCCGCGCAGTACCGATGACACCTTTGTAATGGCCATCGAGTGCACAGACAAAACCAATGATGAGGAAGTAGTTGCCTTTTTACAGGCCGCCGGCGCCCAGGATGTAAAGGTAGAGCACAAAGAGACCGGCTGGTGGTTTGGCAGGTACGACAAGCCAACTGTAAAATTTGGGAAACCAGTTCCCGAAGCTACAGCATAGAAATCAGGAAAAAACAAAAGACACAAAGTAATTGACGCACAGAAGTGGATACAAAATCTGAAATTAAAAAAGAGTACATTCCCAAAAAATAACCGGAATAGAATTTTAAATAGTTTATGAAAAAAATTTTATTGATAACAATCGTAGCGATAAGCAGCATTCTTATAGGGTGTGGTGCAGGCAAAGATCCGGGTTATTCCTATATGCCCGATATGTTTTACAGCAGGGCCTATGAAACCTATGCCCCCACCACGGAGCTTAAAGATGCCGGGGTGAATTTTGACCGGATGCCAGTAAGTGGAGCCATCGCAAGGGAAACGAACCTGGATTTTGTGTATCCGTTTAAAAACGATTCTGCAGGATATGCTATGTCTGCTACTGTAAAAAACCCATTGGATACCCTGGGCGCTGCAATAGATTTGAAAGAAGCAGAGCGGTTGTATCTTATCCATTGTGCTATCTGTCATGGTTCCAAATTGGACGGAAACGGCCCTTTGTTTGATAATGGCAATGGCCCTTATACGGCAGCCCCAAAAAACTTTAAAGATCCCGCAGTCATTGCATTAGCCGATGGTACGATGTATCATTCCATTACCTACGGGATCCGGGCTATGGGTGGCTACGCATCGCAGGTAACTCCTATACAACGTTGGGAGATCATCTCCTACATCCGTTCAAAACAAAAAGGAACAGCAACCACTGCTGCGGGTACCGACAGTACCGCGGCCAAAACCAATAGCGCTGCCTCCTCAAAAAAATAATATTTCAACTGAACAACAACAAATAAACCAATCGGAATGTCAACAGTAGAACAATTTACACCGTCAAAAAAATATAACACGATCGCTTTATTGCTGATAGCAATAGGAGTGGTGGCTGCTGTCGTACTCTATATCACCACACACGGCGCTGCTGCTACTCCCGAAGAAGAACATGCCAACCACGCAAGATTTTGGGCAAGCCTCCTGCAAAATAGTGTGTTCTTTTTACTGGTAACCAATGCCGCCATGTTTTTTATGACCGCTACCGCACTGGCCTGGGGTGGCTGGCAAATTTCTTTTACCCGCGTAACTGAGGCTGTTTCAGCTGCTGTGCCGGTTATTGGGGTGTTAACAATTGCGATTCTGTTCTCCATCGTTTATGGAGGAAACCACAATATTTACCATTGGACAGACGCAGCCCACGTAGAACATGACGCTATTTTGAATTTCAAAAAAGGATTTTTAAACCCCACTTTCTTTTCTGTAGTTACCGTATTAACCGTGTTGGGGTGGTCGCTTTTGGGTTGGAAAATGCGTAAATTGTCGCGTAGCACCGACACTACCGACTTTGATAATCCTAAAGAAAAGTATAGTTTTCAATTTAAAAATACGGTAGTCGCAGGCTTGTTTATGGTGGTTTTTGCGTTAACAGTGATGTCTTCTACACCCTGGTTATGGCTGATGAGCATTAATGCGCATTGGTACAGTACCATGTACAGTTGGTACACCTTCGCCAGCACTTTTGTAGCCGGCGTAGCTTTAATTACTTTATTTGTAATTTATCTTAAAAATAAGGGCCAATTGCAAATGGTTAATAAAGAGCATATACACGACCTTGGGAAATTCATGTTTGCATTTTCTATCTTTTGGGCTTATTTGTGGTTTTCACAGTTTATGCTTATTTGGTATGCCAATATATCTGAAGAAACCGTTTATTTTAAACCCCGTACCCAGGGAGCCTACACCTTTGTGTTCTGGTTGATGTTTATTATCAACTTTATCGCTCCCCTGCTGGTGTTTATGAGCAGAGATTCTAAAAGAAATTATACAACCATCACCTATATGTCGGTACTGATTCTTTTCGGGCAATGGCTGAATTTCTTTCAGATGGTTTTTCCCGGCCCATCGCCCGATAAAGTTCCGTTCATCGGATATGATATAGCCATTGGATTAGGTTTTGTTGGGATAATTATGTTTGTAGTGGCACGCACCCTAAGCAAACATCCTTTGATTGCGAGCAGACACCCCTTTATAAAGGAAAGTGTCATACATCACACATAAACCTGATTTGAATAAAATAAATCCAAAATGCAAACTTTTATAATAGTTGTAGTTTCAGTTTTAGTAGTAACCGCTTTTGTACAAATAATAAGAGCTGGAAAAAAAGTTTCTGAAATTAAAGGAAAAAAAGTTTAGTATTGCAATAGAAGCAAAGGGGCTGTTTTAGACATTCCTGCCGGTGTGCCGAAAAACAGCACGCCGAATCAACGGGTAAGAACTATGCTGTCAGCGATTGTTATGATGGCATGGTTAAGTGGAAATATCAAACGCTACGCAATTTGGATAGGTGCGGGGTGAGAGTAGTGGCAACAATTGTTGTTGCAACGCCATTTTTTGGAACGATAATCAACAATAACAGAATATACATACTATGCAAACTTATCTGATAATAGCAATATTAGCATTAGGTTTTTTGATGACAGTGCAGATTGCCCGGGCAACCGATTTTGTAGCCATCATCAGGGGCGAAGAGAAAACCCGTAAAAAAGTGAACAAGATCAACGCTTTTCTGTTGCTTCTGTTCCTGATCATTGGTCTTTTTGGCGTGTATTGGACACAACACACCTTAGGAGATAAAATATTGAAAATTGGTACTGCCGCGTCCGATCATGGTATCCTTGTAGATCGGCTGATGAAATATACTTTGATAATTACGGGGGTCGTTTTCTTTATCACCCAGATTTTATTGTTTTGGTACTCGTATAAATATCAGGAGTCGGATAAACGCAAAGCCTATTATTTCCCGCATAATAACAAATTGGAAATTGTTTGGACGGTAACGCCAACGATTGTTTTATCTGTTTTAATAGTTTTTGGATTGATCTACTGGCACCGAATGACAGGGCCGGCACCACAAAATGCAATGACTGTGGAAATTGTAGGCAGCCAGTTTAAATGGGAGTTTCGATACCCGGGTGGCGATGGCCTTTTAGGGAAAAAATATTACAAAAACATTGATCTGGGAGGAGGCAATCCCTTAGGTCAGATATGGGAGGATGCTGCCAACCAGGACGATATTTATGTGAGTGGAGAGCCGATGTACTTAGTCGTAAACAAGCCGGTAAAATTAGTAATAGGCGCAAAGGATGTTGTGCACAGTGTGGGTTTGCCCCATTTCCGGTTGAAAATGGATGCGGTACCGGGTACGCCTACTACCTTATGGTTCACCCCCATAAAAACCACAAAACAAATGCGCCAGGAAACCGGTAACCCCGATTTTGTGTACGAAATAGCCTGCGATCAAATGTGTGGCTCGGGCCATACCGGAATGCGGGGAGAAATTGTAGTAGTTACGCAAAACGAATACGATAGTTGGCTAAAAAAACAAACCCCCAAATACGCATCTATAAAAAAGGCACTGGCAGATGCAGGAGCAACGACTCAGGCTCTTCAAACGGCAGCGGATTCAATCGCCACCTCTGGCACAACTTCTACGGAACCGTCTGCAAAATAGCAATAAAAGAAACCCGAGAAACCTAGTTCCCCTTAGCGAAAAAATTAAAAGAAATTATGAGCAATACTTTACATATACCCACAGAAGCTGTGTTGCTGGGCAGTCATCAGGCAGCACACCCCGTTCACCATCACAAAGAAACGTTTATCACAAAGTATATTTTTAGTACCGACCATAAAATGATTTCCAAGCAATTCCTCATCACCGGGATTATTTGGGCATTTATTGGGGGTTTGTTTTCTGTATTGTTTCGTTTGCAATTAGGCTTCCCCGATCAGAGTTTTCCTATTTTGGAAACTATTTTTGGGCACTGGGCCGAAGGCGGGCGAATCCATCCAGATTTTTATTATTCACTGATTACCATGCATGGTACCATCCTCATCTTTTTTGTGTTGACAGCAGGGTTAAGTGGTACATTCTCTAACCTGCTCATACCCCTTCAGATTGGAGCCCGGGATATGGCATCCCCGTTTATGAATATGTTGTCCTATTGGTTTTTCTTTGCAGCCAGTGTCATCATGTTTTCTTCCTTGTTTTTAAAGACCGGGCCGGCCTCTGGCGGATGGACGGTGTATCCGCCACTTAGCGCCTTGGGACAGGCTACCAAAGGGTCTAAACTGGGCATGGATTACTGGATTATTTCCATGGCATTATTTGTAGTATCCTCTCTTTTGGGCAACTTGAATTATATCTCAACCATACTGAATATGCGCACCAAAGGCATGAGTATGACGCGCATGCCTCTTACCGTTTGGTCGTTCCTTTTTACAGCCATCCTGGGGGCGCTTGCCTTCCCGGTATTATTATCGGGTTTAATCTTATTATTGTTCGATCGCAACCTGGGCACCAGCTTTTACCTCAGCGATATATACATTGCAGGTCAGGCACTTCCCAATGAAGGCGGTAGCGCCATTTTGTTCCAACACTTGTTTTGGTTTTTAGGCCACCCCGAAGTCTATATCATCATTCTGCCCACGATGGGTATGGTATCCGAAATCATGTCGGTAAATTCCCGGAAACCCATTTTCGGTTATACTGCCATGATTGGGTCTTTGTTTGCAATATGTGTTTTGGCGCTTTTTGTGTGGGCCCACCACATGTTTGTAACAGGTATGAACCCCTTCCTCGGTTCGGTATTTGTATTATTGACACTTTTAATCGCAGTGCCTTCTTCCATAAAAACTTTTAACTGGTTAACAACCATCTGGAGGGGGAATATTCGATTTACACCGGCGATGCTGTTTTCCATTGGCTTTGTGAGCATGTTTATTTCTGGTGGCCTCACAGGTATTTGGATGGGGAACTCTGCAATAGATATTCATATCCATGATACTATGTTTATCATCGCTCACTTTCACTTAGTGATGGGGGTATCTGCATTCTTTGGAATGTTTGCAGGTGTGTATCACTGGTTTCCAAAAATGTATGGGCGGTACATGAATAACAGTTTGGCGTATATTCATTTTTGGATTACCATGATAGGGGCTTACGTAATTTTCTGGCCTATGCACTACCAGGGTATGGCGGGCATGCCGCGTAGGTATATGGACAAAAGCCTCTGGATGAGTTTCAGTCAGTTTCATGCATTGGATGCACTGATTTCGATCGCAACCATTGTAACCTTTGTTGCTCAGTTGTTGTTTGTATTCAACTTTTTCTATTCCATGTATAAAGGAAGAAAAGTGCGTACTAAAAACCCCTGGAGCGCCAATACTTTGGAGTGGACCACCCCTATCAAACCCGGGCATGGCAATTGGGAAGGCGATATTCCTGAAGTAAAACGCTGGCCTTACGACTACGGAAAAGATGGCAGAGACTTTATCCCTCAAACAGAAGCTCCCGGCGAAAATGAAGTAGTACATTAGAATGGTAACAAAGGCGTTTAGGGTTAACATCTTTTATAAAGATTTTTTGATAAGAAAATAGATAGAATTGGCGGGATCAGGAGGGTTTAAGGATTTTATTCAGTTGATCAAGCCATCATTAAGTATTTTGGTGGTTTTCAGTGCCTTAATCAGCTATTTGCTGGTTCCGGGTGTGTTATATGATGTTTGGCATATTTTTTTGCTCTTTGTAGGGGGTATGTTGGTTACGGGTAGCGCCAACGCCATCAATATGGTTATAGAAAAAGATACGGATGCCCAAATGAAGCGAACGGCTAAACGACCGGTTGCTGCCGGTAAAATCACTGAAGAGCAAGGCTGGGGTTTTGCTATTCTAACAGGGGTATCTGGGGTTTTTATTTTAGGTTATTTTTTCAACTGGACAGCGGCTTCCATCGCAGCGTTTAGTTTGTTTCTTTATGCCTTTATTTACACCCCTCTTAAAAAGGTCAATTCTATTGCTGTATTGGTAGGGGCAGTTCCTGGTGCGCTTCCCTGCCTAATAGGATGGGTGGCAGGCTTTGTGCCCGGCCAGTCAATAGATTGGACAGGAGGTGCAATTTTGTTTGGGTTGCAGTTTGTGTGGCAGTTTCCGCACTTTTGGGCAATTGCCTGGATTGCACATAAAGACTATAGCGCCGTAGGATTCAAACTTTTGCCCAGCGACAAAGGCCCAACAAAGTTTACAGCTTTGCAAACTGTAATCTACACCCTGTTATTGCTGCCCATTACTGTGGCGCCTTTTCTTACAGGGTTATGCAGTTTGCAAGGGTTGAGAGGCTATATAGGATTGGCGTTAGTGATTGCATCCAATCTGTTTATGATTATGAGGTCGGTAAATTTATATCAGAGAATGGATGTAGCTTCAGCAAGGAAAGTGATGTTTGGAAGCTACCTGTACCTGGGAGTGGTGTTGCTGGCACTATTGCTGGCAAAAGCCTGATAAGTGAAATTGTAGAAAGAGATGAAAGAGAACCAGCCTTGGTCAATAACAGAAAAACCAGGCTTGAAAAAAATTGTACCACGAGGTTTTTATATGATGACAGTTGTAAATAATGAAGATCAAAGAAGATTGCACCCATTAAAGTTCACATTATGGGTGGCCATCGCCAGCATACTGATGATGTTTGCCGGCCTTACCAGTGCCTATATCGTAAAAAGCAATTTTACCGGATGGAGAACGATGGTATTGCCCGGTATTTTCTGGGTTTCTACCCTGGTAATCGTTCTGAGCAGCCTATCTATGCATTTTGCGCTGAAAGCATTTAAAAGTAGCGAAATGCAGCGCTATCGAATGTTTTTAGCAGCTACTTTAGTATTGGGAATTCTGTTTTTGGTGTGCCAGGTATTGGGTTTTACAGAATTATGGGCACAGAATATTAAATTTAAAGGGGCATCCGGTGCCGGTCAATTCTTTTACGCTATTGTGGGACTGCATGCTTTGCACATCCTGGGTGGCGTAGTAGCGCTCACGGTCATGGTGGTTCGAACACTTACCGGTAAAACAAAATCCTACAATCGAATACCCGTGGAAGCCATGAGCATCTACTGGCATTTTATAGATATTTTATGGGTTTACCTAATGTTTTTCTTTTTTATAACCAGTTAAAAATATAACAAAAAACAAATATGGAGCAGGCACTAACAAATCAACGTATAAAATGGTGGAACGGGGGAAGAAGCCCCTTCAACATGGAGTATGGAAAAGTGATGATGTGGTTTTTCCTAATGAGCGATGCTTTCACTTTTGCGGCATTTTTGGTTTCTTACGGAACCGTTCGTTTTAGCCAAAATGCCTGGCCCGACCCAGCCCTTGTCTTTAATGCATTTCCATTTGCAGGCCACGCCAACCTGCCACTTGCTTTCGTAAGTGTTATGACTTTTGTGCTCATCCTAAGCTCAGTAACAATGGTATTAGCCGTACACGCCGGGCATAGTGGCGATAAAAAAGGGGTAGAAAAATGGTTGATTTGGACGATCGTAGGCGGTTTGTTCTTTTTAGGCTGCCAGGCCTGGGAGTGGCACCACCTGTACTTTGGACAACATGCTGTAGTAATGAACGGACATATTGAAATGATCGGTCAGGCCACGAACAGAAATCCCTGGGGACCCCTGGTTCATGGCGCAGCCCTTACAGAAGCCCTGAACAATACCTCCGCTCAAAATTTGGCCAACCTCATTCATGAGTACCACGCTTCCGATTTGGGTTTGGCGCAGCTAACCACCACTCCTAAAGACCAGTTGATCTCAATTATTAATAGTTCCGACATTCACGTGCGCGAAATGGGGTCTCCTGCATTCGGCGGATTCTTTTTTGGTATTACCGGATTTCATGGATTTCACGTTTTCTCGGGGATTGTGATCAACGCGGTGATGTTGTTCATGACAAGAGCAAATGTTTTTGAAAGAACAGGACACTATCTGATGATTGAAAAAGCCGGGCTATACTGGCACTTTGTAGATTTGGTTTGGGTATTTGTGTTCATGGCATTCTACCTGGTTTAGAAATCCTTTTCAAGAAAAGTTCAAAAAAAATATACAAAACAGACCCTCATATATTTTTTCTAAAAAAACGATCAACAATATGGAACAGCATAATCCTTTAGCACCAGAAGTAACATTCGTGGCTCATCAGGAAACCAGTGTGTTTAAAAAGCGCGTTATTAAAACAACGATTATTTTATCCGTTGTTACACTCATTGAGTTAGCAATTGGTATTACCATTTATTTTATGCATAAAGGCGGGCATCCCAATCCTTCATTGATATTATTTTTAAAGGGGGTAGTCTGCATTCTTACTTTAGTGAAAGCGTATTATATTATTTCAGTATTTATGCATCTTGGCGACGAACTGCACCGGTTTATTATAACGATGGTGGTGCCGCTTAGTTTATTTGCGTGGTTGATCATCGCATTGCTCTGGGACGGAAACTCTTTTAAAAATCTCCGAAATACCTACGACCCCTATTTCTACGAAACGACCATGCCTGGGCAACAAGCGCCTGCCTCCACACCTGTGCCTGCCCCGGAACCCGGCCGACAGTAAATAATTGGGAAGAAAAAATTAAAAGCTGTACGCTATGTGCAGCTTTTTTTTTGAGAGTCTTTGTGTGTGTTTGCCCGGATAAATGCAGCTACTCCTGGCTCGGGGATAGCTCTTTGAAATACTGAATGGGCGGAAAAACAAGGGATAAAAATTGCAACTGGCTACGGGAAGAAAAGATTAATTTGCATTAAGAGCACAAACGGTTCTACCAATATGAGTATTGTTTTTTCTTATTTATTGTATAATATTTTTGCCGGACTTTTTCTTGTTATTCGGTTCTTTAGGGCTGAAGGGGGTATTGTGCCGAACAGGGAATTTTTTTGGCTTCTTTTATTTCCGGCAATCGGTTTTGGAAAATGGAAGTATCGGCAAAGCCTAAAATTGGCAGAAAAGACAAGGTTCCCTGAGAAATGGTTTATATGGAAATATATGATTAAAATAAATTGGGGATATGCAATGTTCTCAATCCTGTTTATTATTGGTGTGTTATTTGTAATTGTCTTTTTTTATAATATTGGAATAGAAATATTAGACCCTCTTGGGTTGCCCGAAATCATGAATTTGCCTATTTTGGCTTACTTAAGCGTTATGCAAACTGTTTTTATTTTTAGCCTCTTTTTCTCGGTTGCGTATGGGCTCCTATTATTAATTTTAATAGTTATTCCAAAAAACAAAGTAAAAAGAATTGAGAGGGAAATCGGCCAAAAACAACAAACTGTTAAAAGTGCGATGCCACCACAAAATACAGTATCATGAAACTTTACACCTCTAACTTGTACGATCGTTTTGTTGCAGGGCAAATAGCAAGGTTGTAATTTTTTCTTGTACTGAACTCTATGGGGAAGAATTAGTTACTTGAATTTGTACTGAGCGTCAAGGAACGAATTCGCATCAGAGAAGCAATCCATCTGGCCGAAAACTGAAAACCATTTTTTTATTGCTGGTTGGTATAAGGCGTCAACAAACAGGTGAGGCTATCTGCAGGTTTGCGATGGAAAGGTTTTGCTGGAATTCGGAAACAGTTCGTTTTCCTATTTTTATTCTATTTGCAGCAACCGGTAATTTTCTGCCCCAAAGCGAACAATTTTTTTGGTGTAGTGTATTATATTATATTTGAAACCGCTTAAATAGATTTTTTTCACATTTTAAAATAATAAAACATGGCTGATATTACTTTTCATGAGAATCCGGCGCATACGGCAGGCTCGCTGCCCGCAATCGGTAGCGATTTGAAAGATTTTTCTTTGGTAGGTTCCGACCTTTCAGAAAAATCTCTGGCAGATTTTAAGGGTAAAAAACTCATTCTTAGCATTTTCCCCAGTATTGATACGGGAGTTTGCCAAGCGGCTGCCCGCAGGTTCAACGAAGCCGCTTCATCTTTAGACAATACAGTGGTACTGAATATTTCAAGAGATCTTCCCTTTGCACAGAAACGCTTTTGTGGTGCCGAAGGCTTGGAGGATGTAGTGAACCTTTCTGATTTTCGTGGTAGTTTTGGCGAAGATTATGGGGTAACCCTCACAGACTCCCCCTTAAAAGGCTTGCTGAGCCGTGCTGTAATTGTTGCTGATGAAAACGGCAAAGTTGTTTACACCGAGCAGGTTCCAGAAATTACCCAGGAGCCCAATTATAACGCTGCTTTAAGTGCTTTGAATTAAAACTCTTTAAAAGTGTTGTAAGCCCTTCCCTTACCGGAGGGGCTTTTTTGCTAATGGGCTAATTCTTGCATTTTTTCGCTCATGGCTACAAAAGAGGCCCATTGTCCCATTCCTTTGAAGTTTTTATCAAGCTTTGATCGGTAAGCTTCTCTCATAAAAAATACCGCGGGGGACCACACCGTTTGCACCAACCCTGCATAGTGATTGCGCACCTGAGGGGTGGCGTGCTTTCTGAACCGAGCCATATCCTCTACCTGAACTGCGGTAAGTTCGGCATTGCGCCAGGGAGCGGTGGCTACCGTAAGCCCTTTGTTTGCAAAAATTACGGGTGTCTTATCCGGTCGTTCGTAATGCCAGTCGCAAATAAACACATCGCGTGGGATGAGGTCAATAGCTTGATGCGTATTGTTGTAGCTGGCCTCCCACATACCCAGGCCAGACACTTTTCCTTCTAATAATCTGTCGCCCCATATCCAAAGTTGCCTGTTTTTAAGGGCCAGATGATCCCTGATTTTCCATATTTCATTTGCAAATAATTTGGCCTTGTCGTGGCCCTGGCAGCGCGGACACTTATCGTCGCCTATATAAAAAACCTCATCCATACCGGCATGAAACGCATCCGTTTCAAAAACCTCGCAAATCTCATTGACAAGATCAAAAACCACTCGATGCACGTCGGGGTGTTGCGGGCAGTAACTTTTGCAATATAGCCCGTCGGGGTTGGGCCAGGCGTACTTTTTAGGAATTTGCACATGTGGGGTTTCGTCAAACTGCGGATACACTTGTAATAATTTACCCAAATGGGTGGCCCAGGATTGATGCCCTAACAGGTTGATTTGGGGAATGAGGCGTATCTTATGTTTTTTACAAATAGATACCAATTTCTTTATGTCAGCCTTTGATAAGGGCATTGTATCAACAAGCTCAGGATGACTTTGATATTGGTAATTATAATCCACACGTAAAATAAGGGTGTTCAATTTTCTGGGAGCCAGCTCTTTATCAATAAAGATGACAAAGGAGTCCACGATATTAGAAAAAGGAGCCTCGATGCACAAACCACGAACGGGAAAAATTGAGTCCAGGGCCGGTTTCTGTGATTTTGACGCGAAAGGCGCCAGGGTGATCATTGATAAAAGAACAAAAAGATGTTTCATGTGCTTGTTTTTTAAAGCGTTACGTTACTATCTGCCTGCCTTGTTAGTAAGCAGGGGGCGTTACATTACTATTTTTATTCGGATCGGTAGAATTTTTTGAAAAATTTAGTATGCGCCAGTCCATAGTATCGAAGCAATTG
>JBDHYK010000077.1:0-12795 GCA_039811305.1 Niabella sp. | reverse complement strand
ATCGCAAGCTATTTCCGGCGGGAATTACTATCAGCGGTCTGCTTGGCAAATCATCTTTGAATAAGGGCTTGCGCCAGAATCCCCCTGTCGCTGGAGCCATTTACCCTGCGGAATAAGAAATTTCCCTGAAACAGGGAGATCCCTCTCTTCGTTCGGGATGACCAAAAAGACCGTCATCTCGACCTCAGGGAGAGATCCCCAGAATAAAGGATAAGATCTCTCATTTCACTTCGTTCCATTCGAGATGACCAAAAAGACCGTCATCTCGACCTAAGGGAGAGATCCCCAGAATAAAGGACAAGATCCCTCTCTTCGTTCGGGATGACGCACTCTCATTCCGGCGGTATATACAGCCTGTAAGCCTTACTGACCAAGTTGTTTTTTAAGCGCTTCAATTTCCTGCTCTTTTTTTTGCAGTTCGCGCTGCAACTGTTCTTTTGTGGCTGGATTCATTTTTTTGGAATCAGCCGGGGCAGCATCGTACCGGTAGTCCGCTGCACTATCTGGCTGAGGCAGGGGAGCCAATGGTGGTGAAGTTGCTGCAACGCTGTCTTCAGTTTCGTTCCATCGGTAGCTGTCGTCGGATGGGCTGCCCTCAGGTTCAATAGTGCCTTCGGCGCTTATGAGTTCGCCAGTTTCCGTCATGGTATAGTCCACATTGCTTTGGTATTGCCAGTTCGACTTTTTGATCCAAAAGCCTTTGCGCCTGGCTTCATTATAGGTGCGGGCCACGGCATAACCTTCATTGAGCACCCGTTCTATTGAGGGGTCTATCCTAACTTGTTTCCCCACAGGAACTTCAACAACCAATGTAATATGCTGAAACCGGTACTTGCTGTTTTTATCTATGGCAAAGCCATTGCCCAATTCAAGCAGGCTGTCTTTGGATTGTACGGTATATTGTATCTTTTCGGCCCTTTCGTGGGCTTCGGCATCGGTTTTGCCCAAGGCGCCTTTAATCAGGCTGACATGATAAAGCGAATCGCTGCTTTTCGTAAAATTAATTTGCACCAAGGACAGTTTCAGTGTATCAGGGGTGAGGCTTACACCGGTAATTTTGGTATTTACTTCCGGCCATTCCGTTTGCTGGCCCTCATATTTTAAGAGGCTATCGCTGGACTGTAGGATTAATTTTCCATGCTCCGGCTGCTGGATGGCCACAATCTGGGTGGTGGATTCCACTCTCGACAGGTCTTTTGAAAAACTGCTGATAAACAAGATCAGGCAAACCCAGCCCACCGTCCACAGTCCGCCAAACAACACGCTCAGGTAATTGCCCGGGGTTTGTATATTGCGCAGCCTTCGAATAAACCATACCAAAAGCGCTACAATGGGTGCTCCAACGAAAAATAATAAACTGCCCCAGGCCCACATCTGCTGGTTTTCACTCGTCCATAAAAAATTATTAACCGGTGCCCAGGCAAAGCCACTGAACAGGAGTACCAGCAATAACAGCACTAAAGCAAGGGTGACTGCACCGGCAATAATCATAAAAAATGCTTTAAAAAGCTGCGCAATCACATATCCTGCCCCCCGGCTGGTTCGGCCAGCGGCAGCGCTAAACTCCTGCGAAAATTGCCTGCCGCGGGTTTGGGCAAAGTTTCCTGTCTGTTGCCCCAGGCGCTGCCCTGTCTGTTTCACTTCTTCGCTCCAGTTTTGCAATCTGTCTTTCATTGTGTTTAGGGTTTCCGATCGCTGTTCCCCGGTAAGGGTCTCATCGGTAGTAGTTCCGTACATTTCCTGTTTTTGAAAGGGGGTAATTGCTTCGGGCAATACAATCCATAATACAATGTAAACAAAAACAAGGGTACCGGTAAGCCCGCCAAACAACAAACCAGGAAAGAGGTCGAAGTCATTGCTCAGTCCAAAAAGAGAAACACTTTTTAAAACACTTAAAATTAGAGGAATTGCAAAAATCCAGCGCAGGGTAGTAGGATGGATTTTAAAATAAGCGCCAATCCCTCCGGCAATCCCTGCAATTACCTTGTCATCCGGGTTTCTGTACATTTTTTTACCACGGTAAGTTTCTAAATGTTTTGCCGGTAAGAAAATCCAAAGGAACAGGTAGATCAAAAAGCCACTCCCAAATCCACCAAAGGTTATTATGGCAAATAGTACCCGTACGATAGTGGGATCCATTTTCAGCCAATTGGCAATACCACCACACACACCACCAATCACTTTATTGTTTTCGTCGCGGTAGAGGCGTCGTTTTGCCTCAAAATTTAAAGGTGTATTTGCCTGCTGGTTTTCTTCCTTGCCGGGGGCGGCACCCGGGTTTTCAGAAGAAACGAGGATATCTATAAGGGTGTCCATATCTGCTTTTGAAATAAAAGCGGCGCCTTTTTGTATTTTTTCCTGCATCAATTCCGAAAAACGGGTTTCTACGGCCGTAACCATTTCATCGCGGCCGTCTTCCTGCGGATGCCGCTGCTGCAGGGTTTCTATATACGCTTTGTATTGCTCATAAGCCGCCGCTTCTATAGCTATTGTAGCGCCGCCGATTGTGATGTGGATAATTTGCTCCATTGAAAATTGAATAAGGGTGAAGTAGTGAATGTATGAAACCCTGTCCTTCTTTTTTGCTTCATACAAACCGTTTTACCAGTCAAAGTTAGGTGTAGGAACCAGTAGCCGCCAATACTGTTTGTGTTGGATTGGAGGTTTTGTCGGTAAAAGGGGTAAAAACAGCGGCTAATTGCTAGCTACCGAATATTTTTTTTGTCTTTTGGCAGATCCACCCAATTTTTTTACCTTTCACGTATTGCATACAGAACATAATTCTTTCTAAACTATTGTAAAATGAAGGTGTTTATTACGAATCAGATACCAGAATTGGGCATCCGGCTATTGCAGGATGCCGGCCATGAACTAACGATTTTTCCTGCAGAAAGAACCCCAATCCCCTATGATGATTTGATTGCAAATTGTCAGCATCACGATGCGGTATTGGTATCGGGTTTTGCAAAGCTGAACGATCATTTTTTTGAACTATGCCCCCGCATTCGGGTAGTGGCCTTATTCTCCGTGGGGTACGATAGCGTGGATCTGGAGTCGGCTACACGCCACAAAGTGCCTGTGAGCAATACCCCCGATGTACTCAGCCAGGCTACCGCCGACATCGCATTTTTGCTAATGCTGGCTGTTTCGCGCAAGGCGTTTTTCTGCTATAAAAAAATTTTAGACGGTAAATGGACGCAATTTGAACCCGTAGCCGATTTAGGGATTGACCTGCATGGGAAAACTATTGGCATCTTCGGGCTGGGAAAGATCGGTTTTGAAATGGCAAAAAAATGCCGCAATGCCTATGGCATGAAGGTGCTCTATCACAACCGAACACGAAACGAAAAGGCCGAAAACGAATTGGGCGCTACCTGGGTAAGTTTTGACGAGCTTTTAGCACAAAGTGATGTTGTTTCTATGCACGCAAACCTCACGCCCCAAACCAAAGGTGTTTTTAATAAGGAAGCCTTTGCCAAAATGAAACCCACCGCTATTTTTGTGAATACCGGGCGGGGGAATATGCACAACGAAGCCGACCTAAAAGAAGCGCTTGACCAGGGTATTATCTGGGGCGCCGGATTAGATGTAACCAGCCCCGAACCGATGCACGCAGATAACCCGCTTTTAACCCTACCGAATGTATGTGTGCTGCCTCATATTGGTTCTGCCACGCAGGAAACCCGGGACGCTATGGCCCTACTGGCAGCAAAAAACATTATTGCCGGGCTTAAAGGTGAAAAAATGCCCACACTCATTAACAAAGAACTTACAATCATCATATAAAAAAGAATTTCTGAAGCCTTTCACGTTCCGCTCACAACCTGAAAAAATGCCAACGTCTCAAAAAACTACGATTCAGTTCTTTTCGTTAAATTTGACACTGGGAATTTATATCAAAGGGGAATGGCTATAGGCAGCTGCTGTCTGTAGACAGGTTAACATCCGATTGGGAAACAAAAATAGTTACAAATGAGCACAACAGAATTTAATACAACAATCGTTGACGGTTATATGGTATTGTTAGAGACCCTAAGTGCAAATAACAAACTGGATATCATATCTAAGTTGACCGCCTCCGTTAAAACAAACCTGACCAAAAAAAAGTCTTCATTCAAAAAGTCTTTTGGCGCCTTTGATTCAAAAAAAACCGCCGAAGAAATTATAGAAGAAATACGAAACAACAGAATTTCTACCCGTCAAATTGAATCATTTTGAAAAGGTATTTAATTGACACGAACATTGCAATCTTTTACATGAAAGGCAGGTATGACCTTGAAACAAAATTTGACAAAACGACCGTAGATAATTGTTTTATTTCTGAGATAACTTTGGCTGAGCTCAAATTTGGGGTAGAGAAAAGCGAGAAGCCTGAAAAGAACCGGAGGGTTTTGGACAATTTTTTATCTGGTGTACAAATACTTCCTATTTTCCTTTCGTTGGATCTGTATGCAAAAGAAAAGGCCCGACTGCAAAGGGCAGGAACCCCTGTTGATGATTTTGACCTGTTAATTGGCACAACATCTGTAACGCACCATTTAGTAATGGTTACCAACAACACAAATCATTTTAACCGTATCAACGGAATCATATTAGAAGATTGGACCAGGTAATAAAAGTACGGACTGTGCAACAGGAAACGATTTAACGGGTAATGGACGTATGGACGTACTGCTTTGTTTATTTGTTGGCGAACAAAAATTCAGGCGAGCCAGATTGCAGGTAACCAGCCCCGAACCGATGCACGCAGATAACCCGCTTTTAACCCTACCGAATGTATGTGTGCTGCCTCATATTGGTTCTGCCACGCAGCAAACCCGGGACGCTATGGCCCTACTGGCAGCAAAAAACATTATTGCCGGGCTTAAAGGACAGCGATTACCT
The DNA here is from genome assembly GCA_039811305.1 of Niabella sp. Lineage (GTDB taxonomy): Bacteria > Bacteroidota > Bacteroidia > Chitinophagales > Chitinophagaceae > Niabella. Next base: position 7,911 of record JBDHYK010000077.1, on the reverse strand, counting down.
ACATTGGTAAATACAGAAGTATTCATTTAAAAAACAGGCCCATTCTATTTATTTTGGGCATCGCTCCTATTGCCCGTGTATCGCCCGATTTTTGTAGTTTTTTTACCATTGAACCTAAAAACCAGGCCATTCGGCGAAAAAATCAGCCAATTGGGCGAAAAGTTTTTTGAAACTGAATAATTGGGTTTAGATTCATACTCAAATTAACAAATCAAAAAAAGCAAACCCGATCTCAAAATGCCATTTTTAAATCCGGTAACAAAAAAAATTACCTAAAAAGCACAGTTATGAAAAAAAGTTCCCTTTCCCTACTGATTCTTGTTCTTACCACGGCGTTTAGCCACGCCCAATACATTAATACCCTCGCCGGAAACGGTACCCTTGGTTTTGTAGATGGCGGCGGCACCAATGCGCGGTTTTATTATCCGAGTGCTGTAGCATTAGATGCCAGTGGTAATATTTATGTAGCTGGTAACTACGATCATAGCATTCGCAAAATAACCCCGGCGGGCGTAGTAACCACCTTAGCGGGAAATGGTACCGCTGGATATGCCGATGGAACCGGCGCAGCGGCTCAGTTCCAAAACCCCTATGGACTTACGGTAGCGTCAAATGGCGATGTGTATGTTGCCGATGCTGGTAACCACCGGATTCGAAAAATAACACCTTTAGGGGTGGTAACCACCGTTGCCGGCAGCGGTATATGGGGCATCCTGGACGGGACCTTGGCTAACGCAAGATTTTACAATCCGAGCTCGGTTGCTATTGATAATACTACCGGACTTCTCTATGTTACCGACTTTTCCGGAAACGATGTTCGCAAGGTGGATATTGCGGGTAATGCCGTTAGTTTACTTGCAGGTAACCCCGGTTTAGGTAATAATCAGTATGCTGATGGTACTGGTACAGCCGCACTTTTTTATCATCCCACCTGTATTATAATAGGTCCCGATGGAAATTTGTATGTGGCTGATGAAGACAACCACTGCATTCGTAAAATAGATAAAAGCACCGGTGCAGTAACCACAATCGCCGGTATTGGAAAAAATTCAGGAAGCACAGATGGCCCCCTTGGTACAAACAAGTTCAATTACCCCAGGGCGATGGCATTTGATGCCTCAGGCAACATGTATGTGGCGGGGTATATTGGTGGTAATATCCGCAAAATGGATCTCTCGGGATATGTAACCACATTTGCCGGCACTGGGGCCATCGGATATGTAGATGCTGTATATGCTTCTGCGCAATTTTATTATCCCGGGGGCATTGCTGTAAATTCGGCTGGTACAATCTATATTTCAGATAACTACAACCACACCATCCGGGTAACAGGGGATAGGCCCATGCCTGTAGCTTTTGGGGAGGTTTCTGCAAGCATCAGTAAGGGTAGCTTACAGGTTAGTTGGATCAGTTTATCTGAAAACAATAACACGGGCTACGACATTGAAGCCTCGGCCGATGGAGTGAACTTTACAAAGATAGGCTCGCAACTCAGCAAAGCAAAAGATGGAAACAGTTCCTCACCACAGGAATACAACTTCAGCACACCTTTTAAAACGGCAGTGCAGGGTTTGGCCTTGTTGTTTGGTTTCCTGGCGTTTGGGTTCAGAAAACGCAGTCGTTTGTTAGCACTGGGGTTGGTAGCCTTCGGTTTGAGTATTTTTGCAATTTCCTGCCAAAAGAACTCTCAGGAGCGTATTGAATTTGCTCAGAACCAATTATTTATCCGAATCAAACAAATAGATAAAAACGGTACAGCGAACTATAGTAAAATTGTACAGGCTGTGGAAAAGTGATCGCCCGGTACTAAATAATTTATAAAAGCCGCCTTTTTTCAAGAAGGCGGTTTTTTGTTGCGGTAAATGGTTTTTACTCGGGATGGAACATTCCAAGTTGTTATGCAAAAAGAATATACTAATAAACGTCGTCCCGAATGGAACGCCGTGGAAAGAAGGCGTCATCCCGAACGGAACGAAGTGGAATGAGAGGGCGTCATCCCGAACGAAGAGAGGGATCTTATCCTGTATTTTGGAGATCTCTCCCTTAGGTCGAGAAGACGGTCTTTTTCGTCATCTCGAATGGAACGAAGTGGAATGAGAGATCTTATCCTTTATTCAGGGGATCTCTCCCTTCGGTCGAGATGACGGTCTTTTTCGTCATCTCGAATGGAACGAAGTGAAATGAGAGATCTTTCCCTTTATTCAGGAGACCACTCCCTGCGGTCGAGGTGACGGTCTTTTTTGTCATCCCGAACGAAGAGAGGGAACTCCAACCTATCATGGAGATTTCTTATTCCGCAGGGTAAATGGCTCCAGCGACAGGGGGATTCTGGCGCAAGCCCTTATTCAAAGATGATTTGCCAAGCAGACCGCTGATAGTAATTCCCGCTGGAAATAGCTTGCGATAATTTCCGGCTGCCCTTTTTTGCTCAACTTTTTTGGGCAAACAAAAAAGTGGAAAAAGATGGTTGCCGCAGAGAGGCATCTCCAACCTATCAGGGAGATTTCTCATTTCGCTTCGCTTCATTCGAAATGACGGACGATTCTTTATAGTTTTTGATATTGACTATAAAAATACGCTTCGGGTATTCCCAGACGCTGAAAAGTTAGGTTTTTGCCTCTGCCGCCGGCGGGCAGCGTAACTGCAACGGCGCTGCTTTCGCTTCTGCCTTCGTTCCTCAGGCTGCCGCGTTTCACGCGGCACCGAACCGAAAGAGGCGCCTAAAGCAGTTACTGGTGAAAATGATTCTAATGGTACTCCACCATCCTGGACGCTATGTGGGGGCAGCGTCATCCCGAACGAAGAGAGAGATCTTATCCTTTATTCTGGGGATCTCTCCCTGCGGTCGAGATGACGGTAAAAAAAATTGGAACGCCCACATAAGCAAAAGTCATCCACAATTCAAAACGGATTCAGTACCTTTAAATAATTAATATGCGTCGCTTATGAAAGAAAATTTTCTTTGGATACTCCTGTTTTTTATTGCCAGCGCTATGCCAATTGATGGTCGGGCGCAGAAGAAGCCTAATATTATTTTTGTCCTTACCGATGACATGGGATATGCTGATATTGGTTGTTATGGAAATCCGGTGATAAAAACGCCGTTCTTAGACAAAATGGCGCGCAATGGATTATTAGCAACCAACTACATTGTGAGCAGCCCCTCCTGCACGCCTTCGCGCGCATCGCTGCTTACAGGCCGGTATGCCTCAAGATATAATCTGCCTTACCCCATAGCCCCCGGCTCCCCAATGGGTTTGCCCGATGAGGAAGTGACGATTGCAGAAATGTTGAAAGGCAATGGATACCAAACCGGTATGGTAGGCAAATGGCACCTTGGCGATCAAAAAGACGAAAATAAGCCCAATGGCCAGGGCTTTGATTTTTTTTATGGAGTCTTGTATAGTCATGATTACCGTATGCCCTATGTTAAAACCGATACCGTAATAAAAATTTTCAGAAATAAAAAAGTAGAGATTGAAAATCCCGCGGACTCGTTGCTTACTCAGTTATATACCCATGAAGCCATTCAATTTGTTCAGAAGCAAAAAAAGGAGAAACCTTTTTTCTTATACATCGCCTATAATATGCCCCATCTTCCTGTGTATTTTGCTGCCCAGCCCGAACGGCTGAAACACAAAAAAGGAGGACCCTTAGGCGCTGTGATTACCGAAATGGACGACGGACTGGCCGCCATCTGGCAAGCACTTGAAAAAAAAGGAATGGCCGATAATACCCTTTTTATTTTTTCGAGCGATAATGGCCCCTGGATGGATTATCCGGAGAGAATGGGTGGCGATGGCGTTACAATACAGTCGCACGTAGGTACGGCAGGCGGGCTACGGGGGTCTAAAGCCTGGTCTTATGAAGGCGGCGCAAGAGTACCTTTTATACTCTATTGGAAAAAACGCATTCAACCCGGAACCCTGTTGTCGAGTGCGATCAGCAATTTGGATATACTTCCCACCTTCGCAGCCTGGACAAAAAGTTCCTTGCCTAAAAACAAAACCCTGGACGGTCAGAATATCAGTGAACTTCTTGAAGGAAAAGTTGATGCGGATGAGTACACACACCGCCCTATATTTATTGTAAACAGAGGATTTCCCGAAGCTGTGAAATTTGGCAACTGGAAGTATCGGCAAGTGCCCCAATGGCATCATCCAAGAACCAATGCACTGATACCGGAGGTTAAAGAATTATTTAACTTAGATGCGGATCCCGCTGAAAGCGTCAATTTAATTCATTCTCAACCGCTGAAAGCGGCAAGTATGAAAGCCTTGTTCGATGAATTTAACGCAACGAAGCCCTAACCTTGCGTATTTACTCAAAGGATTCGCTTTTCAGAATCGTGCTTTTCCTTTGGGTTCAGAATAAAAAAAGGTACTTTTGTAACCAATCAGAACCTGTAACGAAATTAAAAAATGAAACAAAAAAACTTGCTTTTGCTGCTTTTGCTGGTACTATCCCAAGCGTTTGTAAATGCTCAATCAAGAACCGACCAGTTTTTTAACGATGACTGGCAGTTTTTTAAGGCAAATAATACGACCTTTTTTACCGATTTTCAAAACGGAGCCAAGTACTTTGAGTCGCAGGGACAATGGACGGCATTGGAGGTTTGGGAAAAAGTAACCCTGCCGCATACCTATAACAGAACGGATATGCAAACCGATCGGAATTTTTTTGAAGGCAAAGCTGTCTATCAGAAAAAGTTTTTTGTTGGTGCTGATAAAAAAGAAAAACGAAGTTTTTTAAAGTTTGAGGGAGTGGGCTCGGTAGCTCAGTTGTACATCAATGACAATTATATAGGCGAACATAAAGGGGCCTATTCCATGTTTGTATTTGAGATTACCCATTCGCTGAATTATGAAAAAGAAAATACAGTAACCCTGATAGTAGATAACACCGCCCGAAAGGATGTGATCCCCATTAATCAGTTTCTGTTTCCGGTGTATGGAGGCCTCTACCGTCCTGTACACCTGATAACCACCCATAAAACCGGATTTGTTGTTACCGATCAGGCATCGCCGGGGATCTACATCACTCAAAAAAACGTTTCAGCAAAGGGCGCCGATGTATTTGTAAAAGCCAAGCTTGAAACAAAGGAAAAAACAATTCAGGCGGCTGACTTGCTCATTGAAATAAAGGATAAAAACGGAAGGGTAGTGGCTTCAAAGAAAGAAGCGGTTGCCATTAGTCCGCAGGGAGTCACGATGGTAACCCAGCAGATAAGCCTGAAGAGTCCCATACTTTGGGATGGGGTGCGCAATCCGTATTTGTATTCTGTTTCGGCCACGCTGTTGCAAAAGGGCAAAGAACTGGATGGCATAAAACAACCGTTAGGTATTCGAAGTTTTGAATTCATTGCCGGGAAAGGGATGTTTTTAAATGGCAAGAAATATCCCATGTACGGCGTATGTCGCCACCAGGATGAGTGGGGCTATGGTTCGGCTTTATCTTTTGAGCAACACAAGCGCGATATGCTGATGATCCGTGAAATGGGCGCCACCACCCTTAGGCTGGCACATTACCAGCAATCGCCCCAAATGTATGCGCTGGCAGATAGTCTGGGTTTGTTGGTGTGGGCAGAAATTCCTTTTGTCAACCGGGTGTCTTACTACGAAAATGATAATGCCAAGCAACAAATGAACGAATTGGTAAAGCAAAATTTCAACCATCCCAGCATTTATATCTGGGGCATTCACAACGAGGTATATTCCCGAACAGCCGATGAGCAGGTGCCGGTTCTGTCTCGCGAGCTGAATGATATTGCAAAAACTTTGGACCCGGACCGGCTTACCGTTTCCGTGTCGGGGTATAATGTAATAGACCGCCCTGAAAACCTGAACACCGATGTACAGGGCATCAACCACTATTTTGGATGGTACGGGGGAAAAATTGCCGACCTGGCACCCTGGGCAGAGAAGGTGCAAAAAGAGTTTCCCAACTATCGGGTCATTTTATCGGAATATGGCGCCGATGGTAATATAGATATTGGTCAGGAAGAAGTGAAAGCACCCGCCAACGTAATCACAGGGAAATCGTATCCCGAAAACTATCAAACAGAAACCCATATTCAACAATGGGCAATTATTGAGAAAAATCCAATTATCGCCGCATCCTATATCTGGAATATGTTTGAGTTTGCTGTACCCGCCTGGAACCGGGGGGAGTAAATGCCCGCAACCTTAAAGGTTTGATTACTTTCGACCGCAAGCGTAAAAAAGACAGTTATTATTGGTATAAAAGCAACTGGAACCCCGAGCCCATGATCTATCTGGCCAACCGCCGCGACAACCAACGAACGAAAGCCCTTACAAAAATTCAGGTTTTTTCAAATTTGGCGGCAGTAACCCTTTCGGTTAACGGCAAAGAGTATCAGGCCAAAAATGGTGTCAATGCAAAGCATTGGGTAGTAGAAAATGCCGAATTAAAGAAAGGCGAAAACACCATTAGGGCCTATGGCAAAAACGGCACCCAGCAGTTGGAAGATGAAATGAAATGGAACTTGCAATAAATGGCAGCCATACAAGTAAGAGAAGTTTTCTGTTTTAGATACCGGTTTAAAGACTATAAAAAATGAATGTTAAGAACCTATTACTAAGCATGGGGTTGGTATTGTGTGTGGCTACCGTATCGGCACAATGGACGGGCCCCAAACCCAAGCCAAAAGAGCAAAAAGAAATTCAGTACGGCCCCATCACGCCACCCCATCGAACCGATGCAGCGATGAATGCGTTTCGAAACTATGGATTGGGCCAGTTCATACACTGGGGCATTTACGCCATTCCGGGAAACGAGTGGGAAGGCGTAAGCGCCCGCGGAGGAGCCGCTGCTTCCGAATGGATTCGATCCTGGGGAGGCCCAACAGCCCCAAAAAACTGGAAATCCATTTATGATAATTTGTATAAGCAGTTCGATCCCAGGGGTTTTGATGCCAAACGCTGGGCCCGACAGGCAAAACAGATGGGAGCAAAATACCTGATCTTTACCACCAAACACCACGATGGCTTTGCACTTTGGCCTACCCGCTATTCCGATTACAATATTTCAAACACACCTTATAAAAAGGATATTGTAAAAGAAGTAGTAGATGCCTACACGGCAGAAGGTATTGATGTGTTCCTTTATTTTTCCGTATTGGAATGGAACAATCCCAACTATATGGGCAAGAAGCCGGTTACTGTGGAGGAAAAAGACCGGTACAGCAAATTTCTGGAATATACCCAAAACCAATTGTTTGAATTATTGGACAATTATCCTACAATCAAAGGGTTTTGGTTTGATGGCACCTGGGACGCTTCCTGGGTGGCAGCTTATGAATTTACCTACAACTTAGAAAAAGAACTGAGAGCAAAGCATCCCGGACTGATCATCGGCTCAAGGTTTAGAAATGATGAGTACGGAAAGCGGCATTTCGACTCCAACGGCAACTTGTTGGGCGACTATGAGCAGGGCTGGGAGCGCAAACTGCCAGGAGCTTATGAATGGTTAGATGGTAACGACTGGGATGCCGTAATGACCATACCCCCCAATGGATGGGGATATATGAAAGACTGGAAAGGCTTGTATATAAAAACAACCGATGATATTATAGAGATGCTGATGCAAAGTGTTTCAATGAACGGCAACTTTGTATTGAACTTTGGGCCCGATGGCCAGGGGCACATGCATCCTGGCGAAGACAAGATTGCCAGAGAGTTAGGAAACTGGATGAAAACAAACGGAGAAGCCGTGTATGGAGCCCGGCACAGCAACCTGCCTTTATCCAAGTTGGGGTATTACACCACTAAAGATAGTGTGCTGTATCTTACCGTAGTGAACCGGCCGGTTACGAATATTGTTCGCATTGCGATACCGAAAACATCGCAGTCGGTACCGGCTACGGCAACGATATTGGGTTTTAATAAGCCG
>JBDHYK010000076.1:0-12896 GCA_039811305.1 Niabella sp. | reverse complement strand
AACTTTATTTTTAAGAAAAATTTTAAACCGTGGAGAAAGAGTACAACGACAAGAAAATGGAGAGCATCTACAGTAAAAGGCTCCGTGCAGGGAAAAGAAGAACCTATTTTTTTGATGTCCGAGCAACAAAGGGCAATGATTACTACCTTACAATAACCGAAAGTCGCAAAAGGTTTGATGATAATGGCTATGACAGGCACAAGGTATTTCTTTACAAAGAAGACTTTAACAAGTTTGTAAAAGCACTAAACGAAGCTGTGGATTATGTAAAAACCGAATTGATGCCGGATTTTGATTTTAGCGCATTCAACCACGATCCTGATGAGGAAGAGCCCATCACAAACCCGTCCGCACCAGCACAGGTAGTAGAAGCTCCCGTTGCAGAAACCACACCCGAACCTGCAACTACTGATGAACAACCCGAACTTTTGGAACCTCCCAAAACCGTAGAGCCCGAACCAGACTCCAGTTCCAATACCACCAACACACTCCCTCACGAAGAAGTAGATAAGTGGTAGTTCGATAAAAGTAAAGAAGCTATTTTACTGTTCATTTTCAAAAGAAAATGAACATTTTTTTTCAATATGAGGACGGATTGAGAACTCAGGGATAAAGTGAATTGAAACAGGTTCGCCACACCAGCTGCTTTCTGGAGAGAGCGGTACCGTTTGTAGTACTTTGTGAAAAGTAGGATCGTTGAAAATTGCCAGATTTGCAGACGCCTATGCTTTTCATTATCCTGAAAATATTGCACCCTCGGGATCGTGTTATTTTTTTGGGAGTCTGGATCAATATCCATCCACCAGCGACACGACTTTTAGTTGCTGCTCAAAATCAGTCGGGCTGAGACGGGATTGCACCCGAACTTTAACTGATGTTTTGGGCATCAGATCGAAATAATTGTTTTCGAAGAAATTATTGATTCCTTCAATTGATAAAAAAACAGCCCTGGCAAAATGGTTACTTGTTAATTCAATTTCATAACCATCCGACGTTGGAACAATTTTTTTCTGAATGTTCGTTTTTGGATAGTTCATGTAACGTTGTTTTACCAAAAAGTAGTTGTTTGTTGCAACCAGGTTATTGTTTGTCCACAGTTCTGTATGTACAACTACTTCTTCCTCGGGCACTCCGTTGAGCATTTCTTTAGTACTTTTGGAAAACGCGTTCATGCTGGAGTTGGCCGGAATACGAACGTTTTGGGTGTATTCGTTCACTCTTTCGCCATTCAGTTTCAACAATTTTACAATCAAATTTCCTTTTACAGGCTGTAGCTTGTCCGATACAATAAATATCTGAAGCGCATCTCCTTTTCGGATGGGAGAAACCAAAATGTCTTTAAACGCCTCGCGTGCAAAATACTGTTGTGCCTTCCAGCGACCATAATAATCCCTTGCCGACCAGGACGCCACCGGCCAAACATCGTTATGCTGCCAGTACAGGCTGCCCATACAGTGGGGCATGTCTCGACGATGGGCTTCAATTGCGGTTTTTATAGCATCCCCCTGTAGCACTTGATTCATATATAAAAACATCGGAAAATCTTTAGGTTTTTGGTATTCACTAAGCAGGTAACTTTCTATCAGTCCGTTAGCATGTTCGCCGCCACGCTGGTGCGACATCATCACTTCGGAATAAATATTCCAGTCTCTTTTCTCAGGGGCATACAGTTTTATCGTTTCAAATTCGGGGAAAGACTGAAAACCGTATTCGCTAAAAAACCGACTACGTTGTTCGTTGTATTTTTCTATGGGTTCTTTGGAGTGCCATACCTTCCAGTAATGCATATCTCCTACGCTGTCATTGCTGGGTTTGCCAAATTCTGCATAGGGCGAACTGGGCCAGTAGAATGCCTGAGGATCTTGTTCTTTCACAACCTCGGGCAGCATTTCATGAAATAGGGTAACATATTGCTTCCAGATAATGTCGGCATATTTTGGATTTATCCTTTCTATTTGTCGCTTCCAGCCCCAGGTAAACCAGGCGTCATTAATTTCGTTATTGCCGCACCATAAAGCAATGGAAGGGTGGTTGCGAAGCCTTCTAATATTCTGGATTGCCTCTTGCTTCATATTTTCGAGCAGGGCTCCTTCGGCGGGATACATGCTGCAAGCATACATAAAGTCCTGCCATACCAGGATGCCATACTGGTCGCAGAGATCGTAGAATATATCGTTTTCATAAATGCCGCCACCCCAAATACGAAGCATATTCATGTTCGCTGCTACAGCATCCAACACTACTTTTTCATATTTTTCATCGGTAACACGGGGCAGAAACATGTCATTAGGAATATAGTTTGCCCCTTTTGCAAATACAGGATGACCGTTCAGTTCCACATAAAACGTTTTTCCGTCTTTATCCGGTTGATGAATGATCTTGATAGAACGCAAGCCAATACGGTTTGTTTTATCATCTATCAATTCCTGATCGTTAGTTAAACTGGTTTCAAAATGATACAGATAAGGAGTGCCCAAACCGTGGCTCCACCAGAGTTTTGGTTTTTTTATTGCAAAAGGCATCTCAATTTTGTTGAACCCTTTCACAAGATCCACTTTTTTTATAAAAGGATGGTTTAGGTCTTTAGAAGCAATTTTAAGTTGTGCGCCTGAAATATCTTTGTCTGCCGTTATTTCAACAACAGCAGTTACCTCGGCACTTTTTGAATTTACATTTTTTTGATTAAAGAAAATATTTTCAATTTTTGCGTTGTCCCATGCTTCCAGAATCACAGGACGCCAGATGCCAGAGGTAACTAATCTTGGCCCCCAGTCCCAGCCATAATGGTATCCTGCTTTTCGGGCAAAGACGCTGATTTTTTTATCCATCAGGCCTCCGTTTTGAGACTGATCGTTGGATGCATGATAAAAGTAAGGGAGAGAATCAACCTTGGGTAAATCTATTTTTACCACCGAATTAAAATAGACGCGTAGTTTGTTTTCTCCAGGCTTTAGCAGATTTTTGATCTCAGCCTGCCACTCCCGAAACATATTATTGGCTGAAATAATCTTTTGATCGTTTAAGAAAACATCCGCATAGGTGTCTAAGCCTTTAAAAGTGATGCGGATATTGTCTTTGTTGCGGATCTGATCGGTTATTTTAAGGGTAGTTTCATAAACCCAGTCTTCTTTATCTATCCATTGTAAGCCGCGCTCGTTAAGACGAAAGTAGGGATCCTCGATAATAGCGTTTGCTAATAAGTCGGTATGTACCACACCGGGTACGGTGGCGGCATACCAATTGTTCAGCCTTGCCTGCTTAAATTTCCAATCGTTATGTATGTTTTGAATAATCAGGTTCTGAGCATTAGCCATAAGAACTGTAATAAAAAATGTGATCGAAAAAACCAGCTTTTGTTTGTTCATGCAATTTTCTGTTTGCTTATTAATTAGAGATGTTGAAAAATACTGCGTTACAACAACTCGGCACTGTTTGGTAAACGACTCCTTTTGTTGTTCACAACAAAACCGGTCTAAAATAACAAAAACTATTGCTAATAAAGAACAGAGAACCGAAAAATTTATAATAGGTTCTATTTTACGGGGATCCGTCTGCTAAAAGAAAAAGCCAAACGACGAAATTTTCGATTGAATCCCTTTCCTAAACCGCAAAGTTTCTTATGGTTAAAGAAATACATGACCTGTTCCTTCCGCTTTGTTTCCTGTAAACGATGGCAAACCTCTGTCTTTACCAAAGATTGGGTTCGCAACTGGATTGCTTTTGCGATACTTCGCTTCCATTTTAAAACTCTATTCGTTTCACTACAGAATTTGGAGGTATTATAGGGGCAGCTTTTTGCAACAACTTAGTAGGAACACTTTCCTGGTTGTCTTCATTGATGGTCGTAACGCTATAATTTCCTGCTTCGATAACGGGCCACTCGGTTTTGTCTGTGATTGCCAGAACACTACCTTCCTCTTTTAAATCCGGAAAGAAATAAACGACAGATTTTACTGAACCACTGGTAGCCCATTTTAAAATAATCCCTTCTATTCTTGCATTGGAGGGAGTAGAAGGTGCAGCAGCTACGGCGCGGCCAAGAAATGGAATCACTGCTGGATTTTTATATAAATGAGCCAGCATGGCGGTGATAGCTGGTTTTTCATTAAGGTATTTTGCGCTATACATCAGGCTGCCCAGTGCAGATTTCTTTTTTCGGGTTTGATTGATCTGATCCATAATTTCGGAGGAACTGGTCATTAAATAATAGCCATGCCCAATCATCAGAGCAGGTTTATTATTAAAAATATCCCAATTATCCAAACGGGTGGCAAAGGAGCTACTCTGATATATTTGGGGAATGATCACATCAATCCAGTCGCGCCAGTTCATTACGTCGGCATACAGTGTATTTTTGTTATAAGCAAAGTCGGATGTAGGAGATACAGAAAATACGACCTGTGGTTTGGTAGCAACAATGAGATTATGTACTGCCTGGATCATTTTGTCCACATTGCCTCTTCTAAAGTCTTCAATTTTTGAGTAACCAGCTCCATATTTTTGAAAATCGGGCTGGTCAGATACCATTTGTCCGGCGGAGGTGGGATCGGGATAAAAATAGTCGTCCATATGCACACCATCTACTTCGTATTTAGTAATAAGATCTTTTACAATATCTACTAACCTTTGTCGGGCTTCGGGTACTGCGGGGTTGTACATCTGCCATTTTTCGTGGTTCAGAACCCAATCGGCACTTACCGTTGGATGGAGTGGGGGGTAGGGTGTAGCTGTGCTGCTACGGGTAGCAATTCTAAAAGGATTCAGCCAGGCATGAAACTCAATTCCCCGGCTATGTGCTTCATCTATCATAAATTTTAATACGTCGTAACCCGGATCCTGACCCCGGGTTCCGGTAATATTGGCGCTCCAGGGTTCATAAGGTGAGTTGTAAAAAGCATCGCCCATTCCTTTAATTTGTACAAAGACGGCATTTATGTTTAAGTTTTTAAACTTGTCAAGGTAATCGGTATATTGTTTTTTTTGACCAGCAACGGAGTACACCCCCTGAGGCCAGTCTAATCCCCATACAGTAGCCATCCACACCCCGCGCATTTCTTTTTTGGGGTAGATGGGTTCGGGTGTTTCAACAGGAGGCTTGGGAGGGTCGGGCTTTGGGGTTACACCTCCCGTATTCTTTTTACAGGAATCAAATACCGGAATAATTAAGATGCCTGCCAGAACAAAAAAGAATAGTTTTTTCATGTGTAATATTTTGGGGTTCTGATAGCTATTTCCAGCTATTCGTTGTTTTCACGAGTAATCTGTTGTAAAAGTAATAAAAAGAACCTTCAGAATTTTTTCAATTCTGAAGGTTCGGGGGTTCAAGGGTTAATCTTCTAAACTTTTCTTAGGAAAATCAATGATTACAAACCCAGCATCTGCTGAGGCAGCGTACAAAGTGAGGGTCTCGTCTTTTCCATCGGTACCTTTCTTAATATGCCAGCCTGTTTGTGTACTAGGTGCAGTATTTACAGGCCCCAGCAGTGAGTATTGGAAAACAGGAGACTTATCCGCTTTATCATTAAAAATTTGAAGGGCTTCGGTAGTACTATTTCCTTTTGTAATGTCATATACATAGAGTACAACCGCATCCGATCCGCTGCGGGCGGCGGTGGTCATAATCAGGTATCGTTCGCCATTAAAATTGATGACGCGCGCATCGGAACCTCGTAGAGGTACGGCAGTATTGCTGAGCTTGTAAGAAACGGTTGCAGACTCATTTGCTACCATTATGGGGGCATCGTAACCAGTAAATATATAATCAGCGGTGTTGCCCACCCGATTGATGGACATGCAGAATGTTACTCCGATAGTGTTGGGCAAAACCGTAGGATCTGAAATTTGGGTATAGTTTGTAACTTTCAGGCGTAGTATTTTTGATACGGCATTATCACCAAAGAACATAAACCCGTTTCCATTTTCGTCTAAGCTTACCGACATATTATCACCATGCCTGGCTCCTGCGCCCGGTATGGAGGCGATATTTAAATCTGAAATTAATTGTGGAGGATTTCCGGGATCGGTCCAATGATAGATTTTGAAGGGAGATACCTGTCCGCCTGAAAGGTTAGCAATATAGCTGTGTCCACTAATTTGCGCACCTACGTTTACAGCGAAGGTTCCACCCGTTACTCCTGTCATATTCAGCGTTTTGGGAGTAGCCTTGTTTTCGCGCAAATCATTTACACTTAATAAGTGCGAGCCCATAGCATGTCGTGTAACAACGAGGACGTTCTGCCCGTCAAAACCACTGCCTCGGGTAAGAAGTGACACAAAAGAAGGATAGATGGGGTTTCCAATTTCATTATTGGTATAGTCATAAAATTTTGCTTTACCAAAATCTGCTCCAAAAACCGGTATCAATAATCGTAAGGTTACCAGATACTCCCGAAAACGCTCGTGGTTTACAACTTTTACAATATTTGTTTTTGCGGCCACACCTTCGCCAAATTCATACTGGTAGCTTTCTTTATCTAAAACCGCACCGTCCGACATTTCGGCCTGAAACTTAATGGCATCAAAGTTGGTGGCCAAATCCAGCCGGGGGAATGAAACCGTCTTTTTATTTTCGTCAATAACCCCCTCTACCACTGTGTTTCCATTGGCTCCGGCGTTTACAATTTTTATTGATTTCAGTACTACTTCGTAGGGAGAATCCACACTTTTGGGATATTCTTTTGTGCAGGAAGCGGTAAGCAGCAGTACGGCTGCTATGGCAATGGCCCCATGCTTTATGTAATCGTATATCGTAGTCATTTTTATGAAATTTAATTATTATGAAGAATCAAATTAGTTCTGTGGCCAACCTTCGGTTTGGGTAAGTACGTATCCTTTGCTTGCATAATCATCCATTTGCACTTTTCCCACGGGCGATAAGTAGGGGTTCACACCGGGTTGATTTAGGAAGGGCAATCTTCCCACGGTATTGGTTCCTCTGTAAAATCCTTTCAGTGTAGCTCCATTGCTTCCGTTATATACGGTGATGACTCCGTTTTGTGCTACAGTGGATATTTGATTCACTTTAGAGGTTATTAACTCTCCCGGTAGTTCGGTAGAGAAATTTATCCAGCCGCCCGATAACAAATCCCGATTATTATCTGAGTCCATATAACCTAATTCGTTCCAGCGTTTCAGATCTTCGAATCTTGAGTATTCAAACGCAAACTCCATGCGTCGCTCCCGGCGTATCTCCCACAATAGTGCAGGCACTCCGGGGTCTTTTACAGGGTCGTTGGCTAAACTACTTAGATCCATCGGAGCAGTTTTCTTTACACCCTTTGCAATGGCTTCAGGTGCCAGGGGGCGGTTTCTAATTTTATTGATGGAAGCGTTAATGTCGCCTTGACTTACAGCAGCACCCCCAATTGTGGATAGTTCTGCTTTGGCTTCTATCCAGTTTAGCAGGGCTTCTGCGTATCGAAAAACGGGGTAATTGGTTTGATTTTTACTACTCGTGTACTCTACCGGTGGCGGATTACCAGCTTCCACAATGGCTACAACGCTACGGGGTAGAAATTTAATAATATACCAATAGGAAGCTCGGTTTTTATTGATGGGTTTATCATAAAAACTTGCTTCCAAACGGGAGTCTCTTGTTTTTATTATGTTGGATAATGTAAAATCGGATGCGTTGGGTTCTGTGGAGTTCTGCCATGCGTTGCCGTCGGCGCAGATAAAGGATTTTATTAAATCGGTTGTAGGACCAAAAGCAACGGATTCTGACAAGTTATTATTAGATGCAATGGCGTGCAGGATGTTCACAGCAGGGTCGTAACGCCTGTAGAAAACAACGTCTTTATTACCTGCCAGATTGTTCGATACAAACAGGTTTCTGAAATCAGTCACAATATCGTACTTGTTACTGCTAATGAGAATATTGGCTGCTTCTTCAGATAATTCGAAAAATTTCCTGGCCCGGTCATTATTTTTGTAATAGTATTTTTGCCAGCTTCCTTCGAAAAGAGCGACTCTTGATACAAAACCTGCCACAACGTATTTGTTTACATACTGATCCCCGTCCGATGCTCTTACATTATTCATTGCAAATTTAAGATCTTCATATACAGCGTCCATTACTTCGTTGCGGGGGGTGCGCGGCTTATACAAGTCTTTTTCGTCAATATCGCTTACTACATAATCATAATAGGGAACATCTCCAAAGCGTCGTACCAGGGAGGCATATTCGAGGCCTCTGAAGAATCGGCCGATGCCTGTCCAGTGGTTATAGGCCTCGTTGGTCAGGGTCGTTTTCATTTTTTTATCAATCCTATCGAGCATGATGTTCACAGATCGAACGGTGGTCATGCTCCAAATACTGCTATTGGGGACGGCACGGCTAAAATTGCCCTGGGTTCCCATCAAAAACACGTCGTCGCTGAATTGATAATCCATTAAAGGGGCTCCACTGTAATCGAAGCCTAAACCATACCCTACAAAAAAGGATGGATAGTATTTATTGGCGTAAAGCCTTAAGTTATCCTCTGTAGTCCAGGCCGTTTCATCGTTCATGGTGGTGAGTGGCGGCCGGTCTAAGAATTTTTTACAACCCAGCAGGGTTACTGTAAAAAAAGTAATAATAATAATTTTCGTATATTTCATAACGTGGGTTATTTATGGTTTACAATGTTACATTTAGTCCTACAGATGCTATTTTAAAGGTAGGATTCGAGGTTCCGGTTCTGCCCAAATTATAGTTACCATCGGTTCTTAGCATGGAACTTCCTGAAATGGCTTCAGGATCAATGGGTAAGCCTCTAAGTTTGTCAAACGTAATGAAATTTTCAAATGACACATATACCCGTGCTTGTTTCATACGCAGGTTGCTAAGTACTTTTTGGGGTACATTATAACCCAGGGTAATATTTTTGATTCTAAAGTAAGCCATGTTCAAAACATAACGGGTTTGCGGTACCATTACAAAACCAGTGTTTGAACCGTTTAGGTTCCAGGCCCGGGGGTAGAAAGCATCCGTTCTGTCTTCTTTCCAGAAATCGCCTGCTATGGCTTGCGGCATTCCACCATCTTTGGCGTGGTAGCCGGGTGTGGCCAGTTGTCCTACACCCCAGATGGCTCTTCTGCCTACACCCTGACCCATTATTGCCAGATCAAAGTTGTTGTAATCGAGGCCAATGCGGAATCCATATTCATATCGGGGTAAAACGTTACCGATCACCACCCGATCCCCCGGATCTCCAAAGGTTCCTTTCCCTGATGTAATATAGCCGTCTCCATTAACGTCAACGAATTTAACATCACCGGGACTTATCAGTAAAACCTGGTTACCATCTTCAAAATTGGTTTGATATACGGGGTTGTTGCCGGCCAATTTGTTAGTACGTTTGGCTGTTCCCTGCCAAACAATTGTTTCCTGAACAAAATTGCCATTGGCATCATAAACAAAATCATTTTTTTGGAACAGGCGGTCGGTAACATAACCATATATATCGCCGTAGCGTTTTCCTGTAACAAAGGTATTATCAATAATTCGGTTTTCGTAGGGGATATTCCAGTCTGCGGCTTTGGTAATTACTGTAACAGCGTCCGATAAGTTAGCGGCCAGATTGATTCCCAGACCATTTTGGAACCGGTGATTGTAGTCAATTGCTATTTCCCAACCGCGGGTTCTCAGGTTGCCGTAGTTGCCTTGTGGCGCAGCGGCACCATAAGTGGCAGGTAGCGCATTTCCGGCTATAATCATGTTTAGCGTCTGCCTTTCGTACCAGTCAAATACCAGCCCAAATTTGTTTTTGAAAAATCTGAGATCTGTTCCTAAGTTAAGAGTTACGATATCCTGCCAGGTAATACCCGCAGAAATAGGGTTGGGTGTTCCTAACTGAAAAAATTGATTTCCGGCACTATTCAACCAGGAGTTTTTGTCAATTCCCATTGTAGAAAGGTATAGTGAGTTAGAAACGGACTGATCACCGATAGATCCCCAGGAACCCCTGAATTTAGCATAGCTTAGTATGGGTTTCAATTGGGTCATAAAATCTTCGTTGCTCAGCACCCAGCCGGCAGAAAATGAAGGATACCACCTCCACCGTAAATATGCAGGAAATTTTGAAGTAGCATCATACCTCAGGTTCCCTTCTAATAAGTATTTATCGGAAAATGAGTAATTGACTCTTCCAAAATAGCCCAATTGAGAATCCCAATAAGCATCTCCACCCACTGTTTCTGTTCCTGTGGCAAAATTAAACTGCGGGTTTTCCTCGTTTATCAACTCTGTTTTTCGGGACCAATGACTCTTCGATTTGTTGGAAACGATATTACTACCGAGGGTAAATTTAAATTGATTTTTGTCGTTCAAATGCAGGTTATAGGTAGTATAGGCATTCACCGTGTGCCTTTGCCCGTTCCAGGTGGATTGATAAATATTGCTTTGTGCTTTTGTAATATAATTCACCAATGGAAATCTGTAAGCAGGGTTTCCGCCGGTTTGCGTGGGGTTGCCCTCATCATCTACATAAATACGGTTTCCATTTTCATCGTTTAAAGCGATGGGTGTGTACCAGGGTTCTCTACCAGTAATACTGGGCAATGAGGTATTGGAGGTTTCCCAGCGTATATCGTAGGTATAGTCGGCCATGATCTGCCAGTTTTTTGTAAGATCAATGGTGGTACCAAAGTTGAGGTTGGTATATTTACTTCCAGCATATGCAGTATGTGCGTTTTTAGTATCCCAATAAGGATCACGCATTTCCTCCCCCAGTTCTTTTACTCCCGTTGGAAACAAACGGCTCCAGCGGTACAAATACAACCAGGGGTCGGCTCCAAAACCGGTGAGTGAGTTTGGATAGCGTTTCATGCGATCTGAATACAAAACTCCTCCTCTGACAGTAAGGAAATCGGTAACCTTAGTGGAAAGATTCAGATTGCCGGTAAATCTTGTAAAATCGTCGTGTTTTGCCGGTTTCATCATGCCCTCCTGCCCAAAATAGCCAAAACTGGTATTGTATTGTGTTCGGCCAGATTTACCATTCAAAGAAATGTTATGATTTTGGGTGAATGCCTGCTTTTTTACCATCGCATCTACCGGATCAAATATTCTGTAGCCAAATTTATCGGTTCCGTCAAAATACCAGTCTCTGCCGTAAACGACCGGATCGTGAGTGCCAATTTTACCACCATATTTTTCCTGCCATTCTCTCATTTTCACAAGACTTGTGCTATCTACACGCCAAAAACCACCACCCGGGCCACTTCCTTTCATGTTTTTATGAGATTCCCAGGCATAGTCTAAACCATCAATACCCGCAATATCAATTTTTTTAAATGGCGATTGCCAAGACAGGTTATTGGAGTAGGTAAGCGTGGTTCCTTCTGTCTTCGATCCTTTTTTTGTTGTGATGAGAATTACCCCAAATGCGGCTTTCGCACCATATATTGAACTGGAAGCCGCGTCTTTCAAAACCGTAATGGACTCAATATCATTCGGGTTGAGAAGTTGAATGCTCGGCACTTCTACGTTATCTACTAAGATCAGGGGTTCGCTGGAACCCTGTATCGAACCGATAAACCCACGGATTCGCATCAGAGGATCCGATCCCACTTCGCCACTCGGTATTCTTACAGACAAGCCCGGCACTACGCCCTGCAATCCCCGGCCCGCATCCGCAATGGGTCTGCTGCCCAGCGTTTTTTCTACATTTACATTTGTAACCGCGCCGGTAAGGTTACTTTTTCGTTGGGTACCATAGCCCACCACAACTACTTCATCTAAATCGCTTTCTCGGGTAGCGAGTACTATTGAAATCGTAGTGGTGCTTCCTACCGTTACGTTTTGGGTGGCGTATCCGATATAGGAAAACTCAAGTACCTGCCCTGATGAAGCTGAAATGGAAAAGGAGCCATTTGTTTCTGTAACCGTCGCTCTCGGTGTGCCCTTAACACTCACCGTAACGCCCTGAAGCGGTTTTCCGTCAGTAGTTACTACGCTACCCGTTATTGTTCTTGTTTGAGCCATAGCCAGGGATGCATATAACATCAACAATAACAGCGTTGCTCCTAAGAATACAAATTTTCTCATATTTTACTTTTTACGTTATTGATTATAAAACGGTTATACCCTTTTCCCAATAGGGCTTCAATTTTGGATGATTGGGCTCTAATTCGGTAATCAGGTATTTTATTTTTTCTAACTGGCAAACCTGTATGGGTTGTACAGATTGTAGTTTTTCGGAAATAGCTAAACAAATCGTTTCTGCAGATGCGGCTACCATGGCTTTTTTAACTTGTACCACCTCCCAATCACTATCTGTAATTCCAAATTGAGTGTCTATCGCATTGGTGCCTAAAAAGCACAAGTCGGCACGAATCTGGCTGATCTTTTCAATGGCTCCGGCTCCCACGGTAATCTTAGAATCTTTCGAAAGCTTGTCTCCGATAACTATTAGTTCTAGTTGGGGATGAAGAATGGCAGCGTTAATAATTGGAATACTCCCCGTAAGTAATGTAGCTCGAAAATTGAGGGGAAGGGTGCGCACTAATTCCAACAGGGTAGTTCCTCCGCTTGTAAGTAGAAACATGCCTTCTTTTAATAACTGCATCGCTTTTAATGCAATTATTTTTTTTTGTGGTTGAGAATAAATTTCTGTATTTGAAAAAGGAACATTATAAAAAGCAGTGGAGAGGGCACCGCCATGTACTTTTATCAATCCACCCGCGTCGGAAAGTTCTTGCAAATCTCTTCTTACGGTGTCCTCTGAAACCCCCAAATCAGCACAAAGTACTGCGTTCAGAACCTTATTGTGCAGGTTTAACTGATGAAGGATGTAAGCATGTCGTTCTTTTTTTAGCAAACTCGTTAAATTTAAGTTAAGGAAAATGGTAATAACGCTAAATTACGCATAATAAAACAAAAAACCGCATTTATTTTCATAAAATCCTATTTTCGC
>JBDHYK010000075.1:0-13038 GCA_039811305.1 Niabella sp. | reverse complement strand
GAAACTAAAGTATTCCGGCAGGCTCATCATCATGATGTTGGCAAAGCAAAACCACGCAATAGCTATTTTGTAGATCCGGGAACGGTTGAACCGCAGTTTTTTGATATTGTCAACACCGCTCAGGCTGATATGGGGTTCGTAGCCAATTCCTGCTAAAGTTTCTACAACTTTACGTAAGGTTGTGGCAGCATTGTTAAACACAATGAAGACTTCTTTTCGGGCAAAATTTACCCTGGAAGAAACGATGCCACTATTGATTTTGTAAAGATGCTCCAACAGCCACAAGCAGCTACTACAGTGCATCTGTGGCAAATAAAAACTCACATGGGTTTGTTGCTCGTCTGTAAACTGAATGAGTTGGGATATGATCTGTGCATCGTCTAAAAAGCTGAATTTGTCGGCTCTTATTTTTATACGTTGTGTAATGCCGGGGTGTTCATTTAAATCGTAGTAGGAACAAAGATTGTTTTGGTTTAAGATTTCATAAACCATCTTACAGCCTTCGCAACAAAAGACTTTTTCTTCCAACGCTATTTTGTTGTTGGAACATCTATCTCCACAATGGTAACATTCTAATTGAACACCGGAAGCCGCTCTATCCAATATTTTTTACTTTTATTAAATTTCCTGTTGATTTTGTCCGTTAACAGATTTCTTGCATAACTTCTGCAATTGCAGCATATTGATATGCAATTTCTGTTTCGCAGGTGTAAAGATATTGGTAAAAGTATTAATTATGTCAGCAATCCGTTTATCTTTCGCTAAATCAATATTTTCCGACTCAACTTCTACTAAAAGAACTAAGTCTGCAATGCGATTTTCTTTTTTTCGTATCAGTAATTGAAGCTCTAAAAGGTGGCTGCATTGTTCTTCTGTAATGGTTTGCGTGCTTGTGATTTTTTCGAGGGTAGGGAACAGGAGTTTGATTTCGTAGTTGCTTAACGAATAGAATTCGTTTTTCAGCGCGCCCAGGAGATCTGATACGGTTTCAAAGGCAGGAATTTCTGAAAAGTCGTTTTTCAAGGCAGGAATACAGGATAATTGTTCTTTTATGGCCGGATACAAATGTTCTGTAATTTCCTCGATAGTATTTTGTACTACAGCAACTGGGTACATGAGATTTTTATTTTGTTACAAATCTCTGCTTATCTTTAAACAAAAAATATGACAGGAGGATAATAGAAATATGATTTTCATCAGATTTGTTAAAAGATTAAAAAACCTTGAATGATGTCCTATTTCCTAAAAGATCAAACCAGGGGCTGTGTTTTTGAGTTTTTGTAATAATTCAGTTTGTTTTGAAACATGATAGCCATTTTGTCGGCTCTCCATTTGGCTTCATCGGCAATTTCCCCCTTAAACAGCTCATTTACAGCTTTATAGAACAGCAGAAGCCATCTTTCGAAGAGGTCTGCAGAAATAGGCAGGGTGGCATGGGGTGGAAAAGGGGCACCAAAATACGTCTTCTTTTCCAACAATACGGTTTCCCAGAAACGAACCATTTTCTCAAGATGCAGGGGCCATCTGTCTTCTATGCGCTGGTCAAAGACGGGGCCTAACAGTTGGTCAGTGCGAACAAATCCATAAAAAGTGTTTACCAGGTTTTCAATATCTTCGAGAGTTTCAATATCTTTTGCTGCTTGTTTCATCGGGCAAAAATAAACCTTTAAAAGCTAAAATTAAACTAACTTGCCTGTTCTTAGCGGTTAAAACCAGCAATAAGTTGCAATTATGGCGGAATATTCATTAGGGGATGCTTTACAGGAGTTTTTGAACAAGAGCAGGATAAAGTCTGATATACAGGCTTTACAAATAGAGGCAGCCTGGGAAGAAATTATGGGGAAAACCATTGCTCGTTATACAGACAAAATAGAAATTGTTGCCGACAAATTAATAATTTCTACGCAGGTGGCACCGCTTAAAAATGAGCTGCTGTATCAACGTGAGAAAATTATTCAAAGAATTAATGAGTTTTTAAAAGCTAAGATAATTAAAGAGGTGATTGTGAAATAAAAAGCCTCATCATTTTGGTATGATGAGGCTTTGCGTTGCGATAAGAGTTGTATAGTTGTTATTCTTCTTCGTCAAAAGCTTCTACTTCTTTGGTAATTTGTAAAAGCTCGTATTCTTCCTTGCTACCTACAATCATATTTTCAAATTCGCGTAATCCGGTACCGGCTGGTATATGGTGGCCGGTAATTACGTTTTCCTTCAGCCCCAGCATATCATCTGCTTTACCCTGTATGGCCGCAGAAGAGAGCACCTTGGTAGTTTCCTGGAAGGAAGCCGCTGATATCCAGCTTTGTACGCCCAAAGAAGCCTTGGTGATACCCAAAAGGGTAGGAGCCGAGGTAGCAGGTTGGGCATCGCGAAACTCTACTGCTTTTTTATCGGCACGCCGCAAGAGGCTGTTTTCTTCTCTCAGGTCGCGCAGACTAATGATCTGACCGGCTTTCAACTTTGCAGAATCTCCCGGATCGGTTACAACTTTCTTTTCATAAACGAAATCGTTCTCATCTACAAATTCGAACTTATCCACTAAATCATCTTCTAAGAAGCGGGTATCTCCCGGATCTACAATGCTTACCTTACGCATCATCTGGCGCACAATTACTTCAATGTGTTTGTCGTTGATACGAACCCCCTGTAAGCGATATACTTCCTGGATTTCGTTCACCACATATTGCTGAACCGCAAAGGGTCCCTGAATTGCCAGAATATCCTGCGGAGAGGTTTGCCCATCGGACAAAGCAGTACCTGCTTTTACAAAGTCGCCATCCTGAGCCAAAATTTGGCGGGTTAGGGGTACCAGGTATTTTTTTGTAACGCCGTCCTTGGCTTCAATTACAATTTCTTTGTTACCGCGTTTTACGGATCCCATACTTACTACTCCGTCAATTTCACTAACAACAGCTGGGTTACTTGGGTTACGGGCTTCAAATAATTCAGTTACCCGAGGCAGACCACCGGTAATATCTTTAAGTTTTCCTAAGATCCGCGGAATTTTTACCAATACCTGTCCGGCGCGTACCTCGTCTTCGTCATCCAGCATAAGATGAGAGCCTGTGGGCAGGTTGTAGGACTTGGTTTCTTTACCTTCTACGATCATGGAAGGGATCTTGGTTTTATCCCTGGTTTCGATCACCACTTTTTCGCGGTGGCCGGTTTGCTCGTCGGCTTCTTCGCGGTAGGTAATTCCTTCAATAACGTTTTCAAAATAAAGGGTTCCGTCTGTTTCTGCAACGATAACGTTGTTATAGGGATCCCAGGAGCAGATCGCTTCACCTTTTTTAACCTGTTGTTGGTCTTTTACCAATAGTGTAGCGCCATAAGGTATATTGTTGGTGATCAGCAGCCGATCGGCTTTGGTGTCAATGATCCGCACTTCGCCGGTACGGCCAATTACGACTCTTACATCATCACCTTCGGCATTTTTGGTGCTTACAGATCGCACCCCGTCAAATTGGATGGTGCCGTCAAACTTAGCAACTAAGGTAGATTCTACCGAAGCAGAGCCTGCCACACCCCCTACGTGGAAGGTACGAAGCGTCAACTGGGTTCCGGGTTCACCGATGGACTGAGCGGCAATAATACCTACGGCATCTCCTTTTTGTGCAAGAATGCCCGAGGCTAAGTTTTTGCCATAGCATCTTACGCAACAACCACGTTTGCTTTCGCAGGTTAATACCGAACGTATTTCGATGGATTCGATACCTGCTTCTTCTATCTTGCCGGCTGTTTCGTGAGATATTTCGGTGCCGGCTTCAATTATCAGTTCGTCTGTTTGAGGATGGTACACATTGTGTAAGGAGGTACGTCCTTCAATTCTGTCGGATAGATGTTCGATAATATCTTCATTATCCTTTAACGCTGAAATATTAATACCCCGTAGTGTGCCGCAATCTTCTTCGGTAATTACCACATCCTGGGCTACATCCACCAAACGACGGGTAAGATAGCCCGCATCTGCTGTTTTAAGGGCCGTATCGGCCAAACCTTTGCGCGCACCGTGTGTAGATATGAAATAATCTAATACATTCAGCCCGCCTTTAAAATTAGAAAGAATGGGGTTTTCAATAATCTCCGAACCAGTAGAACCCGATTTTCTGGGCTTGGCCATCAATCCTCTAATTCCGGCTAACTGTTTGATCTGCTGTTTGGAACCTCTGGCACCAGAGTCGAGCATCATATATACCGAGTTGAACCCTTGTTTATCGGTGCTCAGTTCGCGGATCAGGGTTTCTGTCAGGCGGGTGTCCACGCGGCTCCAGATATCAACAATCTGGTTGTACCGCTCGTTGTTGGTAATCAACCCCATATTGTAGTTGTCCCAAACTTCATCTACCTCAGATTTCGCATTTTCCAGTAGTTCTTCTTTAATAGCCGGGATAATGAGGTCGTTGATATTGAAGGACAATCCACCCTGAAAAGCGGTGCGGAAGCCTAAGGTCTTTATATCGTCTAAGAACTTGGCGGTTTTGGGCACATTGGTGATTGTAATGATATTACCAATAATCTCTCGCAGGTTCTTTTTTGTTAGTAATGCATTTACAAATCCCACTTCTTCGGGTACATGCTGGTTAAAGATTACCCGACCCACGGTCGTTTCAATCAATTTATTTTCAATGGTTCCCGATTCGTTACGTACATTCACTTTCACTTTAATCCAGGCATGAAGATCTACTTTCTTTTCATTGTAGGCAATGATCACTTCTTCGGGCGAATAGAAAGGTTTCCCTTCGCCGCGGATCACTTCACCATCCTGGGTTTTCTTTCCCTTGGTAATATAATAAAGCCCCAATACCATGTCTTGAGAAGGCAGGGTAATGGGTGTGCCGTTTTGGGGGTTTAAGATATTATGAGAAGCCAGCATCAATAGTTGTGCTTCTAAAACAGCCGCATTGCTTAAAGGTACGTGCACGGCCATTTGGTCGCCATCAAAGTCGGCGTTGAAGGCGGCGGTAACTAATGGGTGTAACTGAATGGCTTTTCCTTCTATCAATTTAGGCTGGAAGGCCTGAATGGACAAACGGTGCAGCGTTGGGGCCCGGTTGAGCATTATCGGGTGCCCTTTCAGTATGTTTTCTAAGATATCCCAAACAACCGCTTCTTTTTTATCTACCAGTTTTCGGGCAGATTTTACAGTTTTTACAATACCTCTTTCTATTAACTTTCTGATAATGAAGGGTTTGAACAATTCCGCGGCCATATCTTTCGGAAGGCCACACTCGTGCAATTTCATCTCGGGGCCTACCACAATTACCGATCTTCCTGAGTAGTCCACACGCTTACCCAACAGGTTTTGACGGAAGCGGCCTTGTTTTCCTTTCAACACATCGCTTAACGACTTCAGCGCGCGGCCGCCTTCTGCTTTTACGGCATTTGACTTCCGGGAATTATCAAAAAGAGAATCAATAGCTTCCTGAAGCATTCTTTTTTCATTACGCAGGATGACTTCGGGTGCCTTGATTTCCATCAACCTTTTTAAACGGTTGTTGCGGATGATGACTCTGCGGTAAAGGTCGTTTAAGTCTGAAGAGGCAAAGCGACCACCATCTAATGGAACTAAAGGCCGAAGTTCGGGTGGAATTACAGGAATATATTGCATAACCATCCACTCCGGACGGTTGGTGATGCGGGTATTGGCGTCGCGAAAAGCTTCTACTACGCTCAATCGTTTCAAAGCATCTGCTTTACGTTGTTGTGAGGTTTCGGTGGCGGCGCTGTTCCTTAAATCGAAAGATAACTGATCCAGATCTATTCTGGCCAAAAGATCCTGAACGGCTTCGGCACCCATCTTGGCAATGAATTTGTTGGGGTCGTCGTCGGGCAGGTATTGGTTGTCTTTGGGTAGTGCATCCAGAATGTCAAGATACTCTTCTTCCGATAATAGGTCGCCATAGTTCTGGCCTTTATCTACCCGTACACCTGCCTGAATCACAACATATCTTTCATAGTAGATGATTGTTTCTAATTTTTTAGAACTCATCCCTAAGAGATACCCAATTTTATTAGGCAAGGATTTGAAGTACCAGATATGAACTACCGGAACCACTAATTTTATATGACCCATTCTTTCACGACGGACTTTCTTTTCGGTTACTTCTACGCCGCATCTGTCGCACACAATACCCTTGTAGCGAATTCGCTTGTATTTACCACAAGCGCACTCGTAGTCCTTTACGGGGCCGAAGATCCTTTCGCAAAACAGGCCGTCTCTTTCGGGCTTGTAGGTGCGGTAATTGATGGTTTCGGGTTTTAATACCTCGCCAAAACTTCTTTCTAAAATCGTATCGGGAGATGATAGTCCGATGGTAATTTTAGAAAACGCTGCTTTTGGTTTGTTTTCTTTTTTCGTAGCCATAATTTATACTGCCTAAACTTCTTTATAACCAAAATTGAAACCTTTCAAATTGTGTGGGAAGTTTAGATTTTTAATTTTTACTGAATTTTAAAACAAGAACTGTTGCAATTATTTTGAGAAGGCGTTGTTACCGGCATCTTCTCTTTTTTTTGCGGCATTAGTCAAAGCTCAGGTCTAATCCTAAGCCTCTTAACTCATGCACCAATACGTTGAAGGACTCGGGAACTCCGGCTCGAGGGATATTGTCGCCTTTTACAATACTCTCGTAAGTTTTTGCCCTACCAATAATATCATCGGATTTAATAGTCAATAACTCTTGCAGAATATTGGAAGCACCGTAAGCTTCCAGTGCCCATACTTCCATTTCACCAAAACGCTGTCCACCAAACTGCGCTTTACCACCCAGGGGCTGCTGTGTAATTAAGCTGTAAGGCCCAATGGAGCGCGCGTGCATTTTGTCGTCTACCATGTGATGCAGCTTAATCATGTAGATAACGCCCACAGTGGCTTTTTGGTGAAAACGCTCTCCGGTTTCGCCATCGTATAAGAAGGCGTGTCCAAATTTTGGAATTCCGGCGTCTTCACAGTATTTTTCAATCTCGTAGGGTTCGGCACCATCAAAGATGGGGGTGGCAAACTTAATGCCCAGTTCCTTACCTGCCCAGCCTAAAACGGTTTCATAAATCTGTCCCAGATTCATCCGGCTGGGTACGCCCAATGGGTTTAAGACAATGTCAACAGGTGTTCCATCTTCTAAAAATGGCATATCTTCCTGACGAACAATTTTTGCAACAATACCTTTGTTACCGTGTCGTCCGGCCATTTTGTCGCCTACTTTCAGTTTGCGTTTTACTGCCAGATATACTTTGGCTAATTTTAATACTCCCGCGGGTAACTCATCACCGATGGAAATATTAAATTTCTCTCTTTTATAGTAGCCTAATTCCTCATTGAACTTAATATTATAGTTGTGCAGGAGGGTATTTATCTGTTCGTTAATGGCTGGGTCGGTAGTCCAGTTCAAGGGGTTGATATTGGCATAGTCTAAAGAAGCGAGGTTCTTTGCAGTAAACTTACCTCCTTTGCCAATAACAATTTCTTCAAAACTATTGGATACACCTGCGGAAGTTTGATTTTCCAGCAGGGTTTCTAATTTTTCTAACAGTACCGACAGCAGGTGTTGTTCATTTTTTTCGTGAATTTTATCCAGCTTTTCAATTGCAGATTTTTCACGCACTTTTGCGTTTTTATCTTTTTTCGTACGTTGGAAAAGTTTTTTATCAATCACCACACCTTCTACTCCGTTTGGAGCTTTCAGCGAAGCGTCCTTTGCATCACCGGCTTTGTCGCCAAAGATGGCACGGAGCAGTTTTTCTTCCGGAGTGGGATCACTTTCACCTTTGGGGGTGATTTTCCCAATCAGAATATCCCCTTCCTTAATAGAGGCTCCGATGCGGATGATGCCATTTTCATCTAAATCTTTCGTTGCTTCTTCGGATACATTTGGAATATCGGAGGTCAATTCTTCCTCGCCCAATTTTGTGTCGCGTACTTCTAATTCATATTCGGAAATGTGAATTGATGTAAACATATCTTCTTTTACCACCCGCTCACTAATTACGATGGCATCTTCAAAGTTGTATCCTTTCCAGGGCATGAAGGCCACTTTTAAGTTTTTACCCAGGGCCAGCTCTCCGTTTTTAGTGGCGTACCCTTCGGTTAAAAAGTCTCCAGCCTTCACCTGTTGGCCTTTTTTTACTGCGGGCACTAAGTTAATGCAGGTTTCCTGATTGGTTTTAATGAACTTGGTGAGGGTATAAATTTTTAAATCTTCTTCAAAACTTACCAATTTTTCACTCAGCCCGCGGTCGTATCGTACATGAATTTCATTCGCATCCACAAATTCTACTACTCCGCTTCCTTCTGCGTGTATTTGAATGCGGGCATCTCTTGCTGCACGGCCTTCCAAACCGGTTCCTACAATGGGTGAATCGGGGCGCAACAGAGGCACAGCCTGGCGTTGCATGTTAGATCCCATCAGTGCTCGGTTGGCATCGTCATGTTCCAGAAACGGGATTAGCGAAGCGCTTAGACCTACAATTTGGTTCGGCGCTACGTCCATATATTCTACTTCTGTTTTTTCCAAAATTGGGAAATCGCCGGTTTCGCGGCTGGCAACTCTGTCATTGGCAAAAGATCCGTCTTCATTTAACGGTGCATTTGCCTGGGCAATTTTTGCGTCATCTTCTTCTTCAGCACTCAGAAGCTCCAGGTGGTTCATATCTACCTTGCCGTTATTCACTTTGCGATAAGGGGTTTCAATAAAACCCATATCGTTTATTTTTGCATGAACGCAAAGCGTAGAAATCAGACCGATATTTGGACCTTCAGGGGTTTCAATTGTACAGAGCCTTCCGTAATGCGAGTAGTGCACATCGCGCACCTCAAAACCCGCACGCTCGCGGCTCAACCCGCCTGGCCCCAGGGCCGAAATACGCCGTTTGTGGGTGATTTCTGAAAGTGGGTTGGTTTGGTCTAAAAACTGTGAAAGTTGTGAAGTGCCAAAGAAAGAGTTGATTACAGAGGAAAGGGTTCTTGCATTAATAAGGTCAACAGGGGTGAACACTTCGTTGTCCCTAACGTTCATCCTTTCGCGGATGGTACGTGCCATACGTGCCAGCCCCACACCAAACTGAGCGTAAAGTTGTTCGCCTACCGTTCTTACACGACGATTGCTCAGGTGGTCAATATCATCAATTTCTGCTTTACCATTGGTTAAACGAACCAGATATTTAATAATTTCAATAATATCTTCTTTGGTGAGTGTTTTTTGGGTAAGTGTTGCGTCCAGGCTCAGTTTTCGGTTTATTTTGTAACGACCCACTTCACCTAAATCGTAACGCTTGTCACTGAAAAACAATTTCTCAATAATGCCTCTTGCGGTTTCATTATCGGGGGCATCGGCACCACGCAATTGGCGATAGATGAACTGAACAGCCTCTAATTCGCTGTTGGAAGTGTCTTTGTTTAAGGTGTTATAAATGATGGCATAATCACCGCCCACATCTTCTCGTTGAATAAACACACTGGCTACTTCCAGGTCAACGATGGTGTCAATGGCTTCTTCGTCCAAAATGGTATCCCGTTCCATAACAATTTCGTTACGTTCAATAGATACCACTTCTCCGGTGTCTTCATCCACAAAGTCTTCAACCCAGGTACGTAACACGCGGGCAGCTAACCTTTGGCCTAAGTGGGCTTCCAGCAATTCTCTTTCGGCTTTCACCTCATCTGCCATTCCAAATAGTTCCAGAATGTCTTTGTCGGTTTCAAAACCAATAGACCTCAACAAAGTGGTTACCGGGAACTTTTTCTTACGGTCAATATAGGCATACATCACATTGTTGATATCAGTAGCGAACTCCATCCAGGCACCTTTAAAAGGAATTACCCGTGCAGAATAGATTTTTGTACCGTTCGGGTGAACCGATTGGCCAAAAAACACACCTGGCGATCTGTGAAGTTGCGATACAACTACTCGTTCGGCACCGTTGATCACAAAAGTACCACGAGGCGTCATATAGGGGATATTACCCAAAAATACGTCCTGAACAATGGTTTGAAAGTCCACGTGTTCTTCGTCATTACAACTCAGGCGCAACTTGGCTTTTAACGGAACGGCATAGGTGAGGCCACGCTCCATACACTCCTCGATAGAGTATCGTGGCGGATCAATAAAATAGTCCAGAAACTCAAGAACAAAAATATTTCGGGTGTCCGTAATGGGGAAATTATCCTTAAACACACGGAACAGCCCTTCAACGTTTCTTTTGTCCGGAGTGGTCTCTAATTGAAAAAATTCTTTAAAGGATTGGATTTGAACTTCGAGAAGATCAGGTGTGTCAGCGAGGTGCTTAATTTTCCCGAAGCTGATTCTTGAGCCGATAGGCATCGGATTTACGCTTGTAGAAGACATAATTTATAAACCGGTTTTAATTGAGTTGATTTTATACAAAACGATACCAGGGTAGATTGCTGCTATAGAATCAACCTGCTGATATTCAATTACTTGAATACGTTTTGTAGAATCAAATTATATTTGGCCAAAATAAAGGATTGCAAAGTTAAGGAAAAAAAACTAAAGAAAAAAGCCCTCCTCAATTATTTTGCCAATTTTTTTAAACAAATAATATTTTGCCATGTAATATCTTGAAAATCAATAAGATGTACTTTTTTCTGGTTTTTTATGAAACGGGGAAAATACCCAGGGAAAATGGGTGGTTTCCCCCTTGAATTCGGCAATTTTCACAGGTAGTTTTGCTCTGAAATAAAAGATTTATCATGGGCAATAAGGTGCATAGCGGCTATTTACAATTTTCCAGGAAAGAGGGTATAGCGATAATCGCTTTGTTGATGATCCTGGTTCCCCTCGCATTGTTACCCCTGTTGGGCAAGTATTGGAACGGGCAAATTGGCAGGCAGACAGATACCCAAGATGAGAAAGAATGGTTTGTAATGCCAGAGCAGATTGATAATCAGCAAACTAGTTCGGGAAAAAGTTATGCTAAACCGAATTATTATCAACGAAAAACAGTTTCATACTCCAAAGAAAAAGCCCCGGTAGGGCGTTTATTTAATTTTGATCCCAACACTGCCAGCTCCGAACAGTTAAAAGAGCTTGGCCTGCGAGATAAAACGATATCCATTTTATCCAATTATCGAAACAAAGGCGGCAAGTTCAGAAAACCCGAAGATTTGCAAAAAGTGTATGGCTTGCAGCCGCAGGAGTTTGAGAGGTTGAAGCCCTATATTGTAATAGCCGAAGGACACAAAACCATCGAATATAAAGAATTTTCTCATCAAAAGCCAGCAGCCTCATACACAAAGACTGAATACAAAAAGAAAGCCGTGGTTATTGACGTGAATACCGCCGATACCACTGCTTTCCAGTCTTTATATGGCATTGGCAGCAAGTTAGCTGCACGCATTATTAATTTCAGAAACAAATTGGGCGGATTTTATACCATCGAGCAAGTGGGTGAAACTTATGGGGTGCCAGACTCTACATTTCTAAAAATCAGGCCTTTTTTAGTATTAGGTTCTCATGATGTTTTACAACTCGATCTGAATCAGGCTACTTACAATGAGTTGAATGCCCATCCCTACATCGGCAGCAAACTGGCGTATTCAATTATGAAATACCGAAAGGATCATGGTGCCTTTACAAATTGGGACGCCGTGAAAGAGCTGGTGGCGCAAACAGATGATTCCTATGAAAAAGTACAGCATTATGTAAGGATTGATTGAGGGTTGCCCCTGTTTTTTCCAATAGGAATACCTGCCCAAAAGCAAGGAGATGTTTGTAAGTGATTGGTTATAAGCATTTTATAAAGCCAGTTCACCGAATGCCCACTTTTAAAACTTATCTCTTTTTTTTATGAAACAGACCAACTGCTAAACAGATAGCTGCCCGGATAATACCCTATTCCCCTATCGCTGTACCAACACAAAAGGTACCTGCTAATTTTTTAAAAATTCCGCGCGCCCGCAACCCCCAAAGGTACAAAAAGTACCCCAGGAACGTTTTTTTTTGATTTATTTAGTGCTTTAACTTTGCCTGTAGAATAAAAACACACTGCCATGAGAAAGATTTACACACTGTTGGTTTTAGCAACCTTAATGATTAGCTGCCAACGAAACCGGTTGGACATTTTACCAGAGGACAAAGGCAAAACCAAGACCGATAAGATGACGGTCAATCAGGCACAAAGCTCTATTGGGGTTCAATCGTTTTTTGATGGAACCACGAGCTTACGCTCAAACGCACATATTGTTCTGAAAGATTTGGCAAAGCAGGTTGCTGAAAAATTTGATCCAACACAGTTTTCAAATCATAGAACCCTAAACAAAAAAATGTTACAGACTATAATGGGTGGTTTGCTTTTGACAATTGGTATATTCCTGGGTTAAATTGGAATTATGCATACAGCCGTTACGCCATTACTGAAATTCATCCTTAAACTTCAATTACTATGAAACGCTTAACATTTTGGGTATTGCTGTGTGCTGTGCCGCTAATGCTTTTCAATCGTTGTTCTAAAAAACAAGACTGCCCTGTCTTTTGGGGTTATCAAGTGCCGCTCCCATTATATTTTAGGGTTGTTCAAAATAATCAGCGCCTCCCTGATTCTGTTTTAGACCATCTTAAGCTGAGCTACAATAAAGATAGCAAGAAGCAATATATTTCAGATTTTGGGAGAGCAGGGGCCGAGGGTTATGGTTTAGGCGTACTGCTAACGAGAGAAATCGGTTTAAGGAGTGGTGATGACAAGATCAAAGATTATTATCTCGAATTCCCCAATGGGGAGGTTGACACCCTGTATGTAGATTATAAAAGCCTAACGCCTTGTGAGGCTGTCAAAAGCGGTAGCTGTTGTTTATATCTACTAAAGAGTGTTAAGTTTAATCGGGTGGAAGCTTCCAATGACCCAAGTATTGAAAAGTTACCTGTTTATTTATTTACAAAGCCGTGATGGGAGCAAGCTGGTGTACTGTAATGGTTATAGCATATAGGGGAGGGGGGATTCGCGGCATTGAACCGGTATCATCCCAACGAATTTTGCACTCAGAGGGAGTTGTTTTGATTGAACCGGAATTGATTCAATTCGGTGGTG
>JBDHYK010000074.1:0-13199 GCA_039811305.1 Niabella sp. | reverse complement strand
TTTGGGATGGGCAGCCCCAATGCAGCCACCATCATGGAATTGTTAACAGCAATTGAACCAAAAGCGGTTCTTTTTTTAGGTAAATGTGGCGGTTTAAAGAAAAGAAATAATGTTGGCGACCTGATTTTACCTATCGCCGCCATCAGGGGCGAGGGTACCTCGGCCGACTATATGCCCCCCGAAGTGCCAGCCATGCCAGCATTTGCATTGCAAAAAGCTGTGAGCACCACCATCCGCGATGCTGGCATTGATTACTGGACCGGAACCGTTTATACCACCAACCGAAGGGTGTGGGAGCACGATGAGGAATTTAAAGCCTATCTGCAAAAAATAAGAGCCTATGCGGTGGATATGGAAACGGCTACCATATTTATAGTAGGTTTTGCCAATAAAATTCCCACCGGTGCCCTTCTGTTAGTAAGTGACCAACCCATGATACCAGAGGGGGTGAAAACCGCTTCTTCTGACCGAAAAGTAACTTCCTTGTACGTAGAAACACACTTGCGTGTTGGCATTGATTCTCTGAAACAGCTCATACACGATGGCTTGACGGTGCGGCATTTAAGGTTCTGATAAATACTTGGAATTTTAAAATAAATAAGAATAATTAAAAACAGAAAAACCAGAAACAGGAAAGGCTAAAACAGTCATTTTCATATAAATACATTGATTTACAAGGTTTTGTATAAAATAAAATTCGGCACTCTTTTTGCGTTGGAAACTATATAGGGACGATGGTTTTTGCATAAAAATTATAGAACACTTCGTGGCGACTGTGCTTTTTGACCTGAATATTGGAAAATACAGGTAGGGAGTTGACCCTAAGAGTTTTCTACCAGACCCTCCCCGCCATCTAAAACCAAAAAAAATATTTATGAAGAACCTTTTACTCTTTGCAATAACAATCGGGTTTTTATTTACGAGTTGTAAAAGAACCCATTTTGTCCCCATCAAAGAGATCTATAAAGCCCGTTTTGAAATAGCAGGCATCTGTTCCAATTATACGTTCACTTTACTGCAGGGCGAACTGGATCTGTCATTAATAGAAAAAGAATGGATCAACCCTCAGACGGGCAAAACCTACGCCTACGCATTTGGAATCATTAACCCCTGCCAATTGCCCACAAATCTGAAACAGGGAGATGAGTTTTATTTTACCTTATTGAAACCCGAAGACATCCGCAGTTGCATGGTATGTGAGGCTTATTATCCCACCCCCGAAAAAAAACTAGCAATTCGGGTTCTTCAATAAATTTCAACGGAATGTCTTAGCATTTGTTGGAATCCGCACGGAATTGTGCTTTTTTTGAAAATGAATTTTGAAAAAACGAATCCCAAACAAATTGCCTTTAGCTCTCGTCTCGATTGAATGGAGGGTTGCCTACACTGAACTACAATCAAAAAAGCTACTCTCACTCTCATGGGAGTAGCTTTTTTAATATTGTTAACACCGCCTTTTAACTACAACCTAAGCTGTTGCCGCAGTTCAGGCATTTGTAGCAGGTACCGCTTCTTACGGTAATATGTCCACATACATTACAGGCGGGCGCATCGCCTTGCATACTTTTGGCAGCAGCGTTTACCGCATCGAATCCTGTAGCAGCAGGTTTCAGCGTGTCTTTGGTTTTGGAAGCCGTAGGCTGAGGTTTCAATTTACCAACCACTCTCACATCACTTAGTTCGTGTTTTCTATGGCCGATGGTTGGTGTGTCTGCGTCCCATTCCCCTTCTTCTTCCGTAGCATGGGGTTTATCCAACACATGAACTAAGTCGGCACGGCCTAAGTACTCGTATGCCAGGGCTCGAAACATGAAATCAATGATAGACGTTGCTGATTTAATATTTGGATGTTGCACCATTCCGGAGGGTTCAAAACGGGTGAACACAAATTTTTCCACAAACTCTTCTAAAGGAACTCCGTATTGCAAACCAATAGAAACCGCTATGGCAAAGCAGTTGAGCATGCTTCGCATGGTAGCCCCTTCTTTTGCCATGTCAATAAATATTTCACCCAAAGTACCGTCACCATACTCTCCGGTACGCAGGAAGATGGTTTGGCCATTTATTTTTGCTTTTTGGGTGAAACCGCGGCGTTTGGCGGGTAGGGAGCGGCGTTCAACGATCATTGCCAATTGGCGCTTTAAGGAAGTATCGGCGCTATTTTGTACGCGATGGTTTACTTCTTCTAAAAGCTCTTCAACGGTCAGTTTGCTTAAATCAACAATATTACTTCCCTGGTCTTGCTCAATGGGCTCTTCGGTCTCTTTCTTACTATCCGACTTATTACTTAGGGGCTGGCTGAGTTTTGAACCATCGCGGTACAACGCGCAGGCTTTTAAGCCCAACTCCCAACTAAGTTGATAGGCGTCTGCAATTTCTTCCACCTTCGCTTCATTGGGCAGGTTGATGGTTTTGCTGATGGCACCACTGAGGAAGGGCTGTGCTGCTGCCATCATACGAATATGGCCGTGTGCATGTATATATCGTTCTCCCTTAGGGCCACATTTGTTGGCACAATCAAAAACAGGCAGGTGTGCTTCTTTTAAATAAGGGGCTCCTTCTATTGTCATAGCGCCGCATACATAGGTATTAGCAGCTTCTATTTGATGCGGGGTGAAACCTAAGGCTTCCAGCATACTCCATCCGAAGTCGTTGTAATCCTCTGCTTTAAAGCCCAAACGTTGCATACAAGCTTCGCCTAAAGTCCATACATTAAATGCAAATCCAATTTCAAATGCGGTAGCCATTGCATTATTCAACTTGTCCAGCTCGGCAGCAGTAAAGCCTTTTTCTGTTAAAGTCTCTTCGTTGATATGAGGGGCTCCTTTCAGGCTTGCATGGCCTTTGGCATAGTTTACAATTTCTTCAATCTCTGGTTCCGCATAACTCAAGGTGCGCAGTGCCTGGGGCACACTTTGGTTGATAATTTTGAAATAGCCGCCGCCACTCAGTTTTTTAAATTTTACCAGCGCAAAATCGGGTTCTACACCGGTAGTATCACAATCCATTACCAGACCGATGGTTCCGGTAGGAGCAATTACAGTGGTTTGTGCGTTGCGGTAGCCATGTTCCTCACCAAGTTTTACGGCGCTGTCCCAGGCTCTTGTAGCTGCTTTTAACAGATAGTCTGGGCAATATCGGGCGTGTATCCCCTGCGGTTTTACATCTAACCCCTCATAAGCATTGGCTGCATCATAAGCTGCTGCGCGGTGGTTGCGCATCACGCGTAGCATGTGTTGTTTATTTTCTTCGTATTTGGAAAATGTGCCTAAAATATGCGCCATTTCTGCCGAAGTTGTATAGGCTACTCCGGTCATAATTGCGGTAATGGCACCGGCAATTCCGCGTGCGGCTTCGCTATCGTAAGGGATACCGCTAACCATGAGCATGCTGCCCAAATTGGCATAACCTAAGCCTAAAGTACGGTAGTCGTAGCTTAGTTGTGCTACTTCTTTTGATGGGAATTGAGCCATCAACACCGAAATCTCAAGCACCACGGTCCAAAGCCTGCTGGTATATTCAAAGCCCTCTACGTCGAAAAGATTTGTTTCTTCATTGAAAAACTTTCTCAGGTTGATACTGGCTAAGTTACAAGCCGTATTATCGAGAAACATATATTCGGAGCAGGGATTACTTGCTCTGATGGGGCCTCCCTCCGGGCAGGTATGCCATTGGTTTATGGTAGTATCGTATTGAGTACCGGGGTCGGCACAGCGCCAGGCGGCATAGGTAATCTGATCCCAGAGTTCTTTGGCTTTAACGGTTTTCATCACATGGCCATCGCTGCGCGCTTTCAGATCCCAGTTGCCGTTTTGTGCCAGCGCTTCAAAGAAGCTGTTGGGGATGCGTACTGAATTGTTGCTGTTTTGGCCGCTCACGGTTCGGTATGCTTCACCTTCATAGTCGCTGGAATAGCCTGCAGCAATTAAAGCCGCCACTTTGTTTTCTTCTTCCACTTTCCAGTTTATAAACTCTACTATTTCGGGATGGTCTAAATCTAAGCAAACCATTTTGGCTGCCCGCCGGGTGGTACCCCCGCTTTTTATGGCGCCAGCGGATCGGTCGCCGATTTTTAAAAAACTCATTAATCCGCTGGAAGTACCCCCGCCACTAAGTTTTTCGCCTTCGCCCCGAATAGAGCTAAAATTGGTGCCTACACCACTGCCGTATTTGAATATCCGAGCCTCTCGCACCCACAAATCCATGATGCCGCCTTCATTAACGAGGTCATCGTCCACGCTTAGGATAAAACAGGCGTGCGGTTGGGGTCTTTCGTAGGCCGAGGTGGATTTTTTTAAATTGCCGTCATGGGCATCTACAAAATAATGTCCCTGAGGTTTCCCTGTAATGCCATATACCTCATGTAAGCCTGTATTGAACCACTGTGGACTGTTTGGCGCACAGGATTGGTTTAATATGGAATACACCAACTCATCATAAAATACCTGGGCATCCTCAGCAGATGCAAAATAACCGTAGCGCTCGCCCCATACCCGCCAGCAATGAGCCAAACGGTGGGCAACCTGTTTGATGCTGGTTTCGCGGCCGGTACCCCCGTCAGCAAGGGGCACACCTGCTTTTCTGAAATATTTTTGCGCCAATATATCCGTTGCTATCTGGCTCCACTGTTTCGGCACTTCTACATTGTCTAACTGGAACACAACTTCACCCGTAGGGTTTTTAATTACCGAAGTACGGTAGTCGTATTCAAATAAATCGAAGGGGTTTACTCCCTCCTTTGTAAACTTTCTGGAGAAAGCAAGGCCGTTTAAGTGTTGATTATCTGTTGGCGCCATCTTAAAAATTTTGGGGTTGGTGAACAAAACAATAATTGTAGAAGACGAAAGTATCTTAATCGCAGCAAGTTTCCCAGCCCTAAATATCAACAAGCTGTGGATAAGAAATTGTCATTCAAAGCAAACTCAAAGCGGTATTGCTTTTGGGCAGTTATGCACAGGGATGTGGAAAGAAAACCGGTGGGTTTTTAAAAAATATTTTGTACAACAGCAGAAAAGGGTTCCAAAGCGCTGCGTTTTTTTACCTGAGTGCTTAAACCCTGCACGAAAACAACTGGCAACGACTGATAGTATATAAACGAAAGGCAATTAAACAAATAGAGCCAGAAAAGGTACCCTTGCACTCTTTAGGACGCCAGGTACCGTTTTTCAATCTATCGCCTTTTCTATTCTTTGTACCGTTGTTTTCCCTACCGATACAGGGGCGCCCGGTTTTTGTACTTCATTAGCCAGGGATTTTACATATTTTCCTATCTCCTCCGCTTTTTGGTCTTGTAATTTTCTAAATGCCAGGTATCCGCCTTTTATCACTTCGCCGCCTGTGGGGGCTTTTACGATGTAGTGGTCTTTCAAGGTTAATGAAACCTGCAGGGCCATAAATTTAATTTCGCCATCGGCAGAACGGACTTCCAAAATAAGCCCTGGCAACCCGTTGAGCTTCCAGGGGCCGAATACTACGGGCACCTCGGGGGTGTACCAAACTTCATATTCCCTACCATAAAGCCGGGTTACCGCCTTTTGGCAGTTAAAACTGCCTATCTTTTTTTGCTCGTTTTTTAGTTCCCAAGTGGCAGCTACCAGGGTATCTGGAACAATAAAGGGCTTTTTTCTGATAAAATCGCGGGTTACCTGCGTTTTTCCTATAAAATCAGTAAAAACAATCCGTCCTAAAGAATCGGTCGTCCGTCCTTTTTCCATTTTTATGGGGGCGCTTCCGGCTGTTTCAAGGGCATCGGACTTTGGTAGGATTTTTGTATTCCTATCGAAACGAAAAACGGATTGCTGTGCATCAAAATACAGTTCGCCCGTAAAGGATTCTGGAAAAACATCTTTATACCGGAACTCGATGCTGTAGCTTACTGTGCCCTGGCTTTGTGCGTGTAGGGCGCATAGCAAGACAGAAAAACAATTATGGCAAAAACGCCTATTTTTATGGGAGATACAATTGTGCGGAGTTGTTGAATATGATGACCCATTTTCAAAATTACAAAATAATCCCTGCCCCTACCCATCAAACCATTCCTTTCAACTTTTCTATCGCCTGGTCAATTTCTTCCCGGGTGTTGTGTTTGCTGAAAGAGAAGCGCAGCGCTACACTGCTAATGCCGGGTTTCAACGCCTGGATGACGTGCGAGCCTACACTGGCACCACTGCTGCAGGCACTGCCACCGGATGCGCAAATACCCTGAATATCCAGGTTGAAAAGTAACATATCCGACTTTTCTGAGGCTGGAAGACTCACATTCAGTACCGTGTACAAACTGCTGCCAACAGCATCTCCGTTGAAGGAAACCGTGGGTATTTGTTCTTGTAACTGGGATATCATACGGGCTTTCAGGTTTTGAATATAGGCTGCGTCTTTTTCGTGATGGGCCATAGCCAGTTCAAGCGCTTTGGCAAAACCCACAATGCCATATATATTTTCGGTGCCGGCCCGCATGTTACGTTCCTGGCCACCGCCATAGAGTAGTGGTTTAGCGGCTACATTGGCATTTACATATAAAATTCCTACCCCTTTTGGCCCGTGAAACTTATGGGCAGATGCACTAATAAAATCAACGTCAATCCGTTGCAAATCAATTGGGTAATGACCCACGGTCTGCACACAATCCGAATGAAAAAGGGCGCCATGTTTGCGACAAAGCTCGCTTACGGCTTTGATGCTCAGCAGGTTGCCAATTTCGTTATTCGCGTGCATCAAACTTACTAAACATTTTTCAGTTCGCGTGGCTAATTGATTTTCCAAATCCTGCAGATCTACATGTCCATTGGGTAGCAATTTCACAAAACTATAGGAGATGTTTTTTTCGGTTGCATAATGTGTAACGGTATGCAATACGGCATGGTGTTCAATAGGCGATGTGATGATGTGACGGCATCCTAAATCCCGCACAGCGCTTGCAATGGCTGTATTGTTGCTTTCGGTACCTCCGCTGGTGAAAAATATTTCCCCGGGGTGTGCGTTCAATAATCGGGCCACCGTTTTGCGCGCGTTTTCAATAGCCAGTCTTGTTTCTCGGCCATAGGAATAGATGGAAGAGGGGTTGCCAAATTTTTCTGAGAGGTAAGGCAACATGGCCTCCAGAACTTCGGGCGCCAAAGAGGTAGTGGCTGCGTTGTCGAAATAAATTCTGTTCAGAGTTAATAGTTTTAAGGTTTCAGCTACTTTGCATCGGCAAAATAGTTGTTATTGAATATTTTGATAATCATGCTGATTCGAAAAAAACTACATAGCTTCTTTAATATCCTGCATCAGCCTTTGTGCAATATTGTTTGCTTTTGTCTCAAAATCGCTTTCGGAATAAATGCGAATAATGGGCTCGGTATTGGAGGTTCGCAGGTGTACCCAGTCATTATCAAATTCAATTTTCAGGCCGTCTTCCTGATTGATGGGTTGTTTTTTATATTTTTCTGTAATTTTTTCAAACACTATGGTTACATCAACCCCTGTATCCAACTCTATTTTGTTTTTGCTGATGAAATAGCTGGGATACTGGTTTCGCAAAGATTTGATACCTTTTTTGTGTTGCGCCAGGTGGCTAAGGAACAAAGCAATACCGATTAATGCATCGCGCCCATAATGAAAGTCGGGAACAATAATTCCTCCGTTTCCCTCACCTCCAATTACGGCATGGTGTTCTTTCATTTTGTTCACCACATTTACCTCGCCAACCGGTGATGGAAAATACTGACCTCCGTGTTTTAAAGTCAACTCTTTTAAGGCCTTTGTGCTGCTCATATTGCTTACGGTATTGCCTTTGCGATGCGTCAAAATATAGTCTGCTACGGCTACCAAAGTATATTCTTCGCCAAACATACTTCCATCTTCATTTACAAAACACAAGCGATCCACATCGGGATCCACAGCAATACCCAAATCGGCTTTTTCCCTCACAACCGTAGCACTCAGCTCTATTAAATGATCGGGCAATGGCTCGGGGTTATGAGCAAAATCGCCTGTTACCTCCTCGTTTAAAACAATAATATTTTCAACGCCCAGGGCTTTTAGTAAGGCCGGTACAAAAATGGCTCCGGTAGAGTTTACGGCATCTACTACAATTTTAAAATTCTTTTTGGCTATCATTTCCCTATTGACTAATGGATATTCCAAAATGGCGTCAATATGTTTTTGTAGATAGGTGCTGTCTTGTGCGATGCTTCCTAATTTATCAACCGATACATAGTCGAAATCTTCTGCTTCTGCAATTTTCAAAAGTTCCAAACCAAGGGCTGCTGAAATAAACTCTCCTTTATCGTTCAGCAGTTTCAAGGCATTCCATTCTTTGGGGTTGTGGCTGGCGGTAAGGATAATGCCGCCGTCTGCCTGCTCCATAGGAACTGCAATCTCCACAGTAGGTGTGGTACTCAAGCCCAGATCAATAACATCAATACCCAGCGAAATCAGTGTATTGGAAACCAGGTTACTGACCATAGCACCACTGATGCGCCCATCTCGGCCTATGACCACTTTTACCCGTTTTTTTGTTTTTTTACTGTTCTTTAAAATAATTCCATAAGCCGAAGTAAATTTTACTACGTCGAGTGGAGACAGGTTGGCACCGGGTTTGCCTCCAATGGTACCACGAATGCCTGAAATACTTTTAATTAGAGCCACAATAGATTACTTTAATTGATAATTTTGAGTCTGCAAATTTACGATTCCCACAGCATAAACAGCATTAAAAGGCGAAAAAGACTGTATTATTATTTTTTATTATTCATAATTAAATATAAAGCAGTTTGATAATAAGCATTGGTCAGTTCTGCCATTTGCTTTTGAATAGAATCGGACTGAACTTGTGAATAGTTGGCAGGCTTGCTTATCACCGGTACAAGAACCTCCTCATCAAATTCAAGACTACGTATATAATAAAACTCGTTAGACACGATACCGATCTTCCCAGCGGTATTGGTAATAAAAGCGATATCGTTTTTCTTTTTAGGATCTAGCAAATCGCGCCCCAGCGAGCTATTGTTATAGGGCATGTTTATGAAACCGGCAATGGTGGGCAGCACATCAATCTGAGAAACAACTTCTGTTCTTCTTTGAGGTTGAATGAGACGGGGGGCAAAAAACAGCAGGGGCACGTGTTCATCCGTAAGCCGTTGATCGGTCCAGGCAGGCGGATACACCGAGGAGGCGTTTCCGGCCACACCGTGATCGCCCACAAATACAAAAATTGTGTTGTGAAAATAAGGTGCTTGTTGAGCCGCCTCCATGAATTTTTTGAAACAATAATCGGAATACCGAAAACTGTTATATTCCTCAACCGAACCGAACCCGTACTTAGCCAATTCGTTTTTATCTGGCTCTTTGATTTCAAAATCCCGGTCTTCTTCGGGTATGGTATAGGGGCGATGGTTGCCCGAGGTTTGTATGATTGCAAAGAAGGGTTGTTTTTCTTTTGTGAACACTGCGTGGGCGGCTAAAAACAAATCTTTGTCGCTGATACCCCAAACATTCACTTTAGGGGCTGCAAATCCTTTTTCGGTATGCTTTTGCAGGTTATCAATATTATCTAAAAGTCCTTCAAAATTATTAAACTCGGGATTGCCGCCGAGAAAATAGTGTTTAGAATACTGGGTGAAATCGTTAATTATTGTATGTTGGTTTATTGCGGCGGGGTTGCGGGTAGAAAACTTAAACAACTGTACATCCGGGGTGCCGGTAAGTATGGCAAAAAGACCCCTTGCTGTAGAAAAATGGGGCGAAAAGCACCGTTCGAAAAAAATACCCTGCCGGGCCATTG
This sequence comes from Niabella sp., assembly GCA_039811305.1. GTDB lineage: Bacteria > Bacteroidota > Bacteroidia > Chitinophagales > Chitinophagaceae > Niabella. Next base: position 3,433 of record JBDHYK010000074.1, on the reverse strand, counting down.
AATCGAAATAAGGGGTGGTGTTTAAAGGGTTGCCACTCATTGTGCTTTTGTACATGCTAAAGGATTCACACATAACCAACACCACATTGGGCCTGCTTTCCAAAGCGCCGCTACGGGGTTCTGCGTGTCTTTTAAAACCAAAGGGCTGCTTCGTTGGAAGTTGTAAAAAATCAACCATTATCGGGAAAACACCTCTGGCTCTTGCTTCATTAAAAACAGGCTGCCGAAGGCGCATTGTGGAAAAGAAGTTTTGCAGGGGATTGAGTGCCAGATAGGTTTTAAAACTGTCTTTCAATGCAAACGAGTCTTTCCACTTAAGCGGCTTACTATCTATCTTACCATAAATGAATAATAGTAAAATACAAACCGATATTATAAAAGGCAGCTTTCGGTGCTGAATGGCCTTGCCATCGGCCAGGTGGTTGACCTTAAAATAACTTCTTGTAAGCAGCCATTTGAACACAACGATGGCAAGCAACAGGCCTACAGTAATCCAAATTAGCGGATAGGTTTGCCACATCATCCCTAAAGAAATACCCGGATCTTCTACGAAATTCATGGCGCCAGCGTCTAAGCGGGTGCGGTTGTAGGAAAAACTTACCAAATCGGCAATAAAAAAGAAGAACAGAATAAAGAATACGATGGCTAAATACCAAGTCCAAAACCTACGGTTGCGGCTGGAGAAAAAGGGCGTGAAAGCCGGTTGAATACTAAAAACAAGGATGGGCAATAAAACAATAGCAATCCATTTCAAATCATATTGCAAACCCATTAAAAACGAAGGAACCGAATCTGAAAAAGAAATGCCCGGCGGTTTGAACGCAAAAAAAGTAATTAGCCGAAACAAGCTAAAAAACAACAACAAGCCGGCAAACAGATTCGCTGTCCACAATAGGGTTTTTGGCAACTTTAACCTCAGGAGCATAAAACAAACTTAACAAATAATGGTAATACCCGTTTTAAAAGTATTTACTTTTTGTTTTTTAGGAGATTGTCCCCCATAATTTCAATACTGACCCGGCACACCAGAAAAACCCCACTCCTCAGGAGCAGGGTTGTTTTGTTGATATGTGATTCCTTTTATCTTTCGAACGACAATAAGAGAGAAGCATCTTTCTTTTCCAAAAGCGAGTTGCTCATCAGAAACTCATCTACGGCGCGGGCACATTCGCGTCCTTCGCTGATAGCCCATACCACAAGACTTTGCCCCCTGCGTATATCGCCGGCTGCAAATACTTTTTTTATAGGGGTTTTATAATCTTTTATTGATGCTTTTACATTGCCGCGGTTATCGTATTCTACGCCTAACTGCTCCAAAAGTCCGGTATGTTGTGGGTGCACAAAACCCATGGCCAACAGGGCCAGTTCGCAGGGTATTTCGCGCTCGCTACCCGAAACTTCTACAAATTTTGCCGGCTGTCCTGGTGCCGGGGTGGCCCATTCCAAATCTATGATTTTCAGGGCTTTCAGGTTTCCGTTTTCATCTCCTACAAACTCCTTAGTAGCAATACTCCATTTCCGTTGGGCGCCTTCCTCATGGCTTGAAGTTGTTTTTAACAACATGGGGTAGGTTGGCCAGGGCATCGCATCTGTGCGCTCTGTTGGTGGCGTGGGTAACAATTCAAATTGTGTAACAGAAGCAGCCCGGTGCCGGTTGCTGGTACCCACACAATCGCTGCCCGTATCGCCCCCTCCTATCACCACCACATTTTTTCCGGTAGCCAGCACTTCTTCCAACAACATATTGCTTTCAATACCATCGTTTTGAGATAAAACCGGCGAGCCACTAACCCTTTTGTTATTTTGTTTCAAAAAGTCCATAGCGTAATGGACTCCCTTTAAGCCGCGACCGGGTATTGGCAGATCGCGCGGCTGGGTACTGCCTCCTGCTAAAACAATTGCATCAAACTGCCGTAGAATGTCGTTGATATTAATATTTACCCCCACATTCGCCTTGCACTGAAATTGCACTCCTTCCTCCTGCATTACTGCAATGCGCCGATCTACTACCCATTTTTCAAGTTTAAAATCAGGGATGCCATAACGAAGGAGTCCTCCCGGTTGTTCGTCTCTTTCGAAAACGGTAACCAAATGGCCTGCGTAGTTCAGTTGGGTGGCCGCCGCCAATCCCGCCGGTCCGCTACCGATAACTGCAACTTTTTTTCCGGAACGGACAAGGGGTGTTTTGGGTTGAACAAATCCTTTCTGAAAAGCAATTTCAATAATATGCTTTTCAATTTCTTCGATGGCTACAGGCGGCTGACTAATGCCTAACACACAAGCGGTTTCGCAGGGGGCGGGGCAAATTCTGCCGGTAAATTCTGGAAAATTATTGGTTGAGGTCAATAATTCGTAGGCCAGTTGATAATCTTTGTGATAAATTGCGTCGTTAAATTCGGGTATCACATTGCCTAAGGGACAGCCGCTATGACAGAACGGCACCCCGCAATCCATACAACGTGCTGCCTGACGGTTTAATTGATCTTCGGGAAACAATTCCACAAATTCCTTATAATCATTCAGCCTGTCTGCTACGGGTCTTTTATGCGGGTACTCCCGGTCAAATTCTAAAAATCCTGTTGGTTTGCCCATTTTATTTTATTTGTTTTTGTATTCCGATGTCTATCAGCATACGAATTGAGTTATTTTCTTTCCACTACCATACGATTCCCTGAATCCTTTCAGGCTCCAAGGGTTTCTACTGCCGGGTTTTCTTTTCTTTCGGCTAAAATCTTCTTGTAATCCCTTGGAAACACTTTTATGAAATGTTGTGCCTGATTTTCTAAATCATCTATTAAAAACCTGGCTACTGCACTGTTTGTAAGTGTTAAATGCTTTTGGATGCTCTCTTTCAAAAACAGTATATCTGTCGTATCTACAGGGTCCAGATCCACCATTTCGGTGTTGCAGTTATTAGCAAATTTTTGGTTCACGTCGTAAACATAGGCAATGCCACCACTCATTCCCGCAGCAAAATTTCTTCCGGTATCGCCCAAAATCACCACTTTACCCCCCGTCATATACTCACAACCATGGTCGCCGACACCTTCTACCACCACGGTAGCTCCTGAGTTTCGAACGGCAAACCGCTCTCCTGCTTTACCTCGAACAAATGCTTCGCCGCTGGTAGCACCGTAAAAAGCCACATTTCCTATGATGCTGTTTTCTTCGGGAACAAAACCAGCATTTTTATCGGGATAAGCAATTAAGCGAGCTCCGCTCAGTCCTTTTCCAAAATAATCGTTGGCATCCCCTTCAAGTTCTAATGTTATGCCTTTGTTGCAAAAAGCACCAAAACTCTGCCCGGCAGTGCCTTTCAACTGAAGATGAATGGTATCGTCCGGCAAACCTTGAGAACCATATTTCTTTGTTAGTTCATGAGAGAGCAGCGTTCCGGTAGCTCGGTCGGTATTTAAAATGTCAAATTTTGCGT
>JBDHYK010000073.1:0-13219 GCA_039811305.1 Niabella sp. | reverse complement strand
ATGGCAATACCTGTGGCAATTCCTTTTTGTGCTGCTGTAAGTGATTTCATTTATGCTTCGGTATATTGATTATTGTTAAAAATTCCCAGCACGTTCCCTTTTAATTCGATACCTGTAAATGCGCTGTTTTTGCTACCCGATTTTATAGATTCTTTGTGCAATATACAAGGCGTTGTCGGGTTAAAAAGTGTTAGGTTGGCCTCACCACCTTCTTGCAGGGTCGGGATCTTCAGTCCTAATATTTTTCGGGGGTTGATGACAAAGAGTTCTACAAGGCGGTCTTGAGAGATCCCTTCCAGGGCAGTGTTTACAACCGGATAAGCGGTTTGCAATCCTATCATTCCGTTTTTTGCATGTTCAAATTCTACGATTTTGCTATCAGTTTCATGGGGCAGATGATGGGTAGCGATGCAATCCACCTCACCTTCAATTACTGCTTTTTGCAGGGCGCTGCGGTCCTGTTTATTGCGCAGGGGCGGGTTCACTTTCAGGTAGGTGTTATAAGTGCTTAAGTCCTCATCGCAGAAAAACAAGTGATAGGGGGTTGTGGAACAGGTTAGGGGGATTTTTCTTTGCCTGGCCTCCCGAATTCGTTTCAGGGATCCTCTGGTGCTAATTCCGGTCAGGTGCAGGTGCGACCCGGCATAAGCAGCCAGTTCCATATCACGCGCCACAAACAATTCTTCGGCAATTTCAGGCCTGCCCAAAAGCCCCATTCGGGTAGAAGTAATTCCTTCGTTCATTGCCCCTTGCGGGTTAATACTTTTGTCATCGGGAAGCTGAAGGAGTACTCCTTGAAACGATTTGATGTATTGTAAAGCTTTTACCAGTACACCGGCTGATTGGAGAGGGCGTATGCCATCAGTAAAAGCTACCGCTCCGGCCTGCTTCATATCGTACATTTCGGCCAATTCTTTGCCTTCGGTATTTTTTGTAATAGCGCCCAAAGGAAGGATGGTTACGGGCAGCGTCTTTGCTTTTTGCACAATATACTCGATAACGGCTTTTTGATCGGCTACCGGGTGGGTATTGGGGATCACACAAACGGTTGTGAAACCACCCGCAGCGGCAGCCCGGGCGCCCGACTCCAGTGTTTCTCGATATTCGTACCCCGGGTCGGCAAAATCTGCAAAAAGATCAACCCAGCCTGGTGATACGTGTAATCCTTCCTGGCTGATGGTTTTGTCAGCAGCATCGTGTAACTGATTCCCTATGGCGGTAATAATTCCGTTTGAAATAAGAATGTCCACCGTGCGCCCATTAAAAGACGAAGTGGGATCAACTATTCTGACTTGCTTAATGAGTAGGTTCATTAAGTTGCGAAGATAATGTATAAAGCGGTTTTTTGCGAAAATTTTGTAGTAGCTTTTCAAGAACGGCAACCCGCCCGGGTAGCCCCTGGTTTAAACACTGGTTTGGGAACTGGTATTTGCCAGAACAGGGATGATTGGGGTGTGTTTTTTGTAAAGACACCCCCTACATCACCTCCTAAAAAACAAAATAGGCTTAAAATACTGGTAATCAATACTTTAAGCCTGATGTGTTGTAGCGGAGATGGGAGTTGAACCCATGACCTCAGGGTTATGAATCCTGCGCTCTAACCGCCTGAGCTACCCCGCCAACGGGCGGCAAAAATAGAGATTCTCCCTTTAATTAAGAAATGATTTTTATAATTTCTCAAATGAGATTCCAAAAACGAAATTTCTGCACAATTTTATTGGCACCAAGAAGTCTCTTTACCTATAGGAAAATATTCAAGCTAACATTCATTTAAAATAACGAAAAAATACCCGATTACACATCTGCAACTATTGGCCTATAAGTAATCGAACGCTTATAGGCTTTTTTGTATGGATCATTCAATATTGCATAATAGGATCCTGAATTTCAAATGAAGGGGTTAAAAGAAAAAGAGGCTGTCTCTTTATGAAAACAGCCTCTGTAAAAAAAATGGGAAGCCCTGTTTTTAAAGTATTTTCAGCTCTGCCAGGTTTGCGTAGCTGACGCCACCATAAACGGAAGTAATGGTTACTTTAAAGTATCGGGATGCTGCTGTAGGCTTGCTAAACATAAATTTCTGCCAATTAGAATTGTCGGCTACTGTGATGTTTCCGGCAAGCGTCCAACTGGTGCCATCGTTACTTACTTCTACTTTCATTGTTTGAGGTCTGCCGGGGCTGCCCACGCCCTGGCGAGGCAAAATAGAAATACCGTGAACTACGTTGGATGCGTTCATGTCTATCGTAAACCAATAGGGAAGAGGATCGGTTCCACCCTGCCATTTAGAATGCCAGAAAGAGCCGGGCAAATTGTCAAACATGTGGATGATCCGTCCGTTGTTAGGACCTTCGCCAGAAGCTTCCTGAGAACTGAAACCCACCACGCTCCAATTGCTTCTGCTGTAGGGTGGGAAGGGGTCTTTCTCAATATGAAAATAAATGGTCTTTAAATTTTCATTTACGGAAATATTGGTGGCATTGGAAACAGTAAGGGGTAGTAAATAGCCCTGCGACAAATCTATTTTTTCAGGGTAAAACGTAACCAATACTGTGGTGTCCTTTTTCCCGGCGGGTAATGTAACGGTTGCCGATGGAAGTTTGTAATACGTTTCCGGCATTTTGGTGTATTTTACAGTATGTGCCGGATCTGCATTGTACGCATCAAACGCAGCCTGATCTACCCCCAGGGTTACCACGATTTCTGTGGATTGAACCTTAGGAAGATTAATTGAAACGGGTACCGTTACCGATGCTTTTGACATATCAAAGTCGAGCAAAGCATTTTTGAAGTAGGCAGCGCCACTACTGGCAATTGTATAGTTGTTTACCGCTGGATAGGCCAAAATAAGCGAACTACTTCGGTTATTAGGCGTATCAACTTGCTTATAACATCCCATTATTGAAAAAGACAATGCTATTGGGATGGAAATATATAATAGTAATTTCTTCATTTTTTAAATATTTAATATCTACAATACTAATTCCAACCTGGGTTTTGCGTCAACTTAGGGTTCAGGGTCAGTTGCTCTGTTGGCAACGGATTGAGGTAGTCCCGATCGGTTTTAAAATTATATCCATTTGCCCCTACAACATTATTTTTATAAGGGAAGATATAGTCATTATCGTTCACAGGATATAAAGTGGTCAATCCAGACGCTGCCGCATCGGGCATAGACATAAACTGACTTCTTTTTGCACCTAAGGGTTTCCAGCCTTTAATTAGTTTTCCGGCTGCTGCCCATCTCCAGATATCATCTTTCCTGTACCCTTCTACGGCGAATTCCACTCTTCTTTCTCTGCGTACTTCATTGATGATGGGAGAGAGTTCAGGAAACTGCCAATTGGGATCGCTGGTGATACTGGCAATTACCAAATTGGGCATACCCACGCGGGCTCTTAATTTATTGATTGTAGCATCCACATCGGCTTGTGTGGCAGTGCCTAATTCGGCTTTGGCTTCAATATAGTTCAGCAAGGCCTCGGGATATCGGAAATAGATGGTGCCTTGTGTGCCTGCCGCTACTACCTGTTGTTTGCTGTCTGTATTTAATCCTTTGTACAATTGGTATCCGGTGTAGTCTTTGTCCTCGGCGGCGCCACCCCAGGCAGGATGCCAGAAACGGGCTGTATCCGACATATAGTGGTTTCCATCATTTATAGCAATGGTTTGAGATAGACGGGGATCTCGGTTTGTAGCTACGTTTACCAAAGTAGCATCGCCCTGGTATAGGGGACTAACAGCAATCGGTTTACCATCGGTACAGAGATAGGATTCTACTAAACTTTTAGTGATGCCGCGTCCTCCGCCTCCAGTGATGTACCGGGCGATCAAGGTATAGTTCCCATCTGCAACTGAGTATTTGCGCCAAAACATTACTTCGCTGCTTCCGGAATAGTCTAATTGGTTAAACAGGTTCCAGTAGCCTTTGTCCTTGCCAATATTGTCCAGGCCAAACTTTCCACTATTCATTACAATTTGTGCCGCATCAGCAGCTTTTTGTAAAAACTTGGTTCCGTTGGAGCCCTGAACACCAAAAGGGGTGCCAGCATGGTATTTCTGCCAGGTGCCTTCGTACAAAGCAATGCGAGATTGCAACAGGGCTGCTACTTCTTTATAAATTCTGAAGGGCTCATAACCCGAAGCTCCTTTGGAAGGAAGCAGGGTAACGGCTTTATCCAAAATTCCCATGATGCTATCCACTACCACACTCCTTGAAACGCGGGTTGCATAAAGTTCAGTAGAGTCTGTTACAGAAAGTACTTGCGAAATCCAGGGTACATCACCAAATTGTTTCAGTTTGCTAAAATAAAAATTGGCTTTAAAAAATAACACCTCGCCTAAGTATTTATTAATTTCTGCGGGGTCGCCACCGGCGGTTTGGTATTTGCCCAAAAAGTAATTCACCCTGCGAATATTGTTCCAGTCGCCATAGGTCCAACCTCCACCGGAAGCAGGCAATGTGCGTTCGCCATTTAAGAAGCCGCTGTAACTTCTGTTTACCATATTGTCGCTGGTATTATCGTCTTCTGAAAAAATACCGGCTGTAAAATAGGCCTGAATATAGCTGGGAAACGAAGAATAGAATGAGTTGACATAAAACCGCAGGTCGGTTGTAGTTTTCCAGTAGTCGGCGTCGGAAATGGAAGTCATCGGAGCCCGTTCCAGAAAATTTTTACTACAAGAAACCATTCCCGCCATGACTATTATGCTAAATAATAAGATTTTTATCTTTTTCATTTGATAGTATTTTTTAGGGTTATAAAGTAATATTTAAACCGAAAGAATAACTTCTTTGAAGCGGATAGATTTTCATATCGCTGAAGAAAGTTTCGGGATCCAGTGTACTGTGCTTTTTCAGTGGTGAGAGCGTAAACACATTTTCTATCATCGCATATACTCTGAATTTTTGCACAGATAGTTTTCCTAAAAGACTATGCGGTAAGGTGTAGCCCAACTGTATGTTTTTTAACCGCAGATAAGCAGCACTTTGCAAATATTTGGTTTGAGTTTGTTGGTTTTTACCGTTTTCACCACTCATATAAAATTTAGGAAAATATCCATCAGGTGTAGAAGGCGTCCACCTGTCGTTGTGTACAGTGAACGGAGAACTTTGCCATTCACTACCATTTACTCCCCAGAAATAGTTACTACCAGTCCAAATATCTCTTTTGGCTACCCCTTGAAAGAAGAAACTTCCATCAAAATCTTTCCAGGTTAAATCGGTATAAAGGCCATATTGATATTTTGGTGTAGAATTACCTATCACTTTCAGGTCGCCCATATCATTGGCTCTGTTGGATCCGATGTTGATTTTACCGTCGTTATTCAGATCCTTATACTTAATATCGCCAGGGCCCCATTTGGAGTAGATATAGGATTGATCGGGCGATTGGGCTACATCGTCGTAACTGGTATAGTATCCTACAGTTTCAAATCCGTAAATTACACCCATTTCCCTACCCGGAAAGTACTGGTTTAGTAGTTTCAGGTCGTTGGGATATTTTGTAACCACACCGCGATAATTACTTAAAGTACCTCTGATATTGTAGGCCAGATCTCCTACACGATCCTTCCAGGAAAGGGTAAGTTCAAAACCTTTTGTTTCCATACCCAATACGTTCGCTAATGGAGGCGAAGCCCCTAATATGGCAGGATAATTGCCTTTGCTTCCTAAAAAGTCATCGGCACTTCTTTTATACCAGTCAAAAGTCAGACCGAATCGGTTTCTCAACGCCGTAAGATCCAAACCAAAATCCAGTGTGGTAGTGGTTACCCAGGTAACTGTAGGATCTACTAAACCGGGTGCAAATGTGCCGGCTTCTCTACCACTGTTGAAATACCAGTTTGTATTGGTGGCAGGTGTAGTACCTAATGATGGGTAAAATGGATACCAGTTTCCACCAAAGTCAGCTACCTGATCGCCCAGGCTACCATAAGATCCTCTGATTTTTAAAGTATTGATGGTTTGAGAGAATGCTCCCAACTCATCCCAGAATTTTTCTCTGTGTACGTTCCAGCCTGCAGACATACCCGGGTAAAATCTCCACCGGTTAGCGGCCAGAAACCGAGAGGTGGCATCATACCTTCCCGAAACCTCCAATAAATATTTTTCATCGAAATTATAGTTCAATCTTCCAAAATAACCTAAGGATGCTAACTGCGATCTCCCGTCAGAAACACTGGGCGTTGTACCATAAGTAGTGCTGATTGAGGGCACATTGTCTGTATATAGGTAGTTGTTACCCCCGTTCATTCTCAAGTTGTTGTTTAATTCACTAACATATCCACCCAACAGTTTAAAATAGTGTTTTTTAACTGTGGTTTCATAGCTTGAGTAAAGGTTTAGCAAATTATGATAGTCTATTCCCAGGTTTCGGGAAAAGGAGTTCGGGCTAGTCCAGTCCAGAACGCCCAATTTGCCACTGGGCAGAGTTTGATACAAGGTTTTTACATGGTTAGAAATGTTGAAAATATTAGCATCGTAGGTGTAGTTTACTGTAGTACTCCATCCTTTGATGGGGGTAAAAGTAAGCTCGCCCGTAATTAGGGGTTTGTCCCAAGATTCCAAACGGCGGCCCCCATTGAGCTGATAGGGGATGTCGCTGGTTTCGGCATATTCGCCATTGGGGTTATACATAGGGATATTGGGATGCTTACGTGCTAACTGGTGCATCCAGTTGCCACCCGTTCTGTTACCACCGGCCCAGGGACCATTATAGGATTCTTTCGAATAGGACGTACGCAAAGCAAATTCTAACCAATCGGTAAGCTTGCTACTGAAGTTTGCACGTATATTATATCTTTTGTAAAGATCGTTACCATAGCGGTACATACCCGGACGGTCGTTGTAGCCCAAACCTACGAAAAATCTTGATTTTTCGGTACCGCCAGAAACGCCAAGGTTGTGCTGTTGCAGTACCTGGGCATCCTTATAAAATATTTTAAACCAGTCGTTATTGGAATTGGCTCCAAACCAAGATAGCCATTGATCCTGACCCGCATTAGGGTTGGCCCTGGTTTCATCTTTAATGACGCCCGCCTGGTAGTCTTTCATCCGTTGAATCAATTCATCAGAAAAATAGTTATTAGTGCCATAACCCGCATTGTAACCCGCTTCGTTATAAATGGTGGCAAAATCCAATGAGTTCATCATTTTAGGTAGTCCAATAGGTGTATTCACCGTAACCCCGCCATTGTAGGTGATGGATACTTTGCCAGCCTTACCCTTTTTTGTTGTAATTAATATAACGCCATAAGGAGCACTGGAACCATAGATAGCTGCGGCAGACGCATCTTTTATTACCGATATGTTTTCAATATCGCTTGGGTTAAGCGCATTGAAATCTCCGGCCTGCACTCCATCAATAACTACTAAGGGTGAGCCTGTAGTACCAAAGCCCGTAAACCCACGTACGTTTAAAGATTGGGTAGCATTAGGAGCACCTCCACCGTATTCGGTCATGATGTTTAAGTTGGCCACCGCACCCTGTAGGGCTTGGGACAGCCTTGAGACCGGACGGTCTTCCAATATCTGATTGTCAATAGTGGCCACAGCACCGGTAAGGTTTACTTTCTTTTGTGTGCCATAGGCTACAACCACCACCTCATCAAGAGCAGCAGTAACAGACGAGAGAACCACTGTTAAATTAAAACTGGCTCCACCCGATTTTACAGCTACTTCCTGGCTTTTATAGCCTATCGTAGAAAATACAAGAACCGCATTATCATCGGTTACTGTAATCGTAAAGGTTCCATCTTCTTTTGTAGTGGTACCATTACTCGTTCCTTTTTCAACCACACTTACCCCAGCCATAGATTCTGCTTTGTCGTTCATAACCTGGCCTGTAACAATTCGGGCGGCAGTAGGGCTTTTTTTGACCGACTTCGTGGTTTTTGTGAGTTGCGAGCGTGTTGAAGAAATGGGTTCAGAATGATTCGCTGCCATACTTTGAAGAGCAAGTAGTAAAAATACAGCAGGGATTGCATTTTTGAGAAGTTTCTGTAGGTGCCTAAGCCGGCTAACTACAGAATACAAGCTTTTTGTCATACTCAGATTTTTTAAATGAATGAATTACAATGGATATTTTTCGGAGGGATGGAAGCAACACGGGGCTATCGTACTTAAATTTCCCGTTTTTGAAGATCTTAGTTTGTACATCGCATCATTGGCAAAAGTTTTTAAATTGTTAAGATATATTGCAGTTTAAATTTCTACAGATTTCATAATAAAACGATCATTCTACACGTTCAAACAAAAGAAATATGACATTTAAAATAGTTATGTAATACATAATTAAAATAAGCGTTTGCAAAGATAGGGCTTTTTGTTAAGAAAACTGTAATTTTTAAAAATAAATCAAAATCGTTGTTAATGTATGATAATAAGAGTGTTAAATAGCGCAGAATAGTATAATATAAATAATTTTCACTTACTAAAAGGAATCAGGAGCAGTGCATTAGGGAGAAATTAGTTTTTCCCAAAATGTTTTTGAGTCTTTTGCAATTGAGAAGCAGTTGATTTTTTAAACCGATCTCTTTTAGTAGATTGAAAAGGTTTGAACAGCCGGTTTTCCCTATTGAGCGGCGAGTTTGCGTTTGTAGGGATATTTTCTTCGAAAGTCTTGATGCAGTTTACTTGCCCACCTTTTAAATCGGCAGCAGTTTTAAAATATAAGGTGCCAAAGCTGCCGTAAAAATACCGTTAGCAATCAATCCAAGACTCGAGTAGGCTCCATAGTTTTCACTAATTTGCAAGGATCGGGACGTGCCGATCCCATGCGCTGCCGTACCCATGGAAAGCCCCTGGGCGATGGGGTTATGAACATTTAAAAGTTTCATAAGCGAATACCCGAATACGGCTCCAAAAATTCCGACAATAATTACCACCGCTGCAGTTAACGATGGAACCCCGCCAATAGTATTAGAAATTTCAATGGCAATGGGTGTAGTTACCGATTTGGGTGCTAATGATAGAATAACATTTTTTGACGCGCCCATGCCTTTTGCAATTAAAACAACCGACACCACCCCGGCAACACAACCTGCCAATTGCGAAACAATGATTGCTACCGCTTGTTTTCTGATCCTGCCTAATTGCTGGTATAAGGGAAGCCCCAACGCTACTACGGCTGGTTTTAGAAAAAATTCGATAATTCTGGATCCTTCGTGATAGCTTTCGTAACTAATTTTAAACAAAGATAAAAACGCAATCAGCAGGGTTACCGTTACCAATATGGGATTAAAAAGGATAAACTTTGTCTTTTTTTGTAGCCAGACCGCTGCAAAAAATACAATAAAGTTCAGTGCCAGAATAAAGGCTTCGGAATGAAGAAATTGAGTCATAATTTTCTATTTCGCAAGGTTTGGTGCACCCAGCCGGTAACAGCCAGTACAATAACAGTACTGCCTAATGCGGCAATAATTATAGGCCAGAAAGAAGCTTTGATGAGGTCGAAATACAACAGTAAACCTACGCCGGGGGGCACAAAAAAAAGCGGTAAATTGTTTGTCAAAAGATCGGAGAAGCCCTTTACCCACTTTTCTTTTATCCATCCCATTTGTAAAAAAAGGGTGAGCAGCAACATGCCGACGATACTGGAAGGGATGGCAAGTTGGGTAATAAATACCAAAAGTTCTCCCAGCGCCCAACAGCCGAAAATAATCAAACATTGTCTTATCATATACAAATCTGTTTGCTATACAAAGTTGCAGCAATTGGCCCAATGCGGCGGGATTGTTTTTTGAACTTGGGAACCAATTGGCTAAATTGAACCAATGCTCATGAGAAAAAAATAATTTTGAATCCAAGGCGACCGATTCGAGCAAACCCCACTTGTATGAAGGTGGCTGTATCTGATCGTTTTGGGTTAATTATGGTCAATCATCCATAAGGTGATGCCAAAACCATTGTAGGAAGGTTGGGGATTATCGGCATGAGGCCCCTGATATTCATAGAGTTGAAAATCTTTAAAGACTAAGCCAATTCCTTTTGCGTATTTTTCCGATGACACTTCTTTGGCTCCGATACTGGTGTTGGCTGTGGGCGGGATGTTGAGTATAAAATTGGAATGGCTGACCGACCAAACGTTTTTGTAGTTGTTGTTTTGAACCGTGGTATCTCCAAAAGATGTATAAACAAAGTCCCATGTATTTATGTCGCTGCCGGTATCCATGTTAAAAAGGGGCTTATAGGGAGAACCCGGCATCATACTATTTCCTTTCCATGTAAAACCGGTTTTTAAGGGCATCCGAAGCGGCACATACCTAAGGTTGTTTTCTATCACTTCGATCCGGTTTTCAGTGGGGGTAACCCAATAATTTCCATTATCTACCCAGGGGCCTGTGCCGGTTTCATTGCTAATGGTTCGGTGGATTAAATACGACCGGTTGCCCAGATTATCCATAATTTGCTGTTGTACGGTATGTTTTACCTGGTATTTGTGAATTTCAATTGAAGCCCCGCTTTTTACAAAAACCGTTGAATCTAATCGGTAGGTGATGTATTTGCCGGTTTGCAGTGGGATAAAATAGTCAGTAATATTGTCAGTAACAAAATTTTCATTTGTATTCTGACAACTCGTCAAAAAAAAGCAGCACAAAACGCTTGTTAGTATATTGCAGAAGTATTTCATTAGCTACAACGGATGGGCAACAAAATTATTTTTTTCAAAAATAAGGAATGCAACGCATTATTTTACAAGAAGGTTTTCATGCTTTCAAATATATAGGAGTCTTTTAGCTGGTAAAAGGGAGCAAACCCTCCGAACTTCAGGGAAAGCGAGGTTTATCAGGGGATCTGCACCTCGTTTTCGGAGCGCAGACTTAATAAATTGCTGTCTAAAAATTCTTTTCTTCAAAATTTTCCAACTCTTTGGCTAAGGTGGTTACAAATGTGGCACCCAGGCTTCCGTCTATGATTCGGTGATCGTAGCTCATGCTGATGTACATGATATGCCGGATGGCAATACTGTCTCCATGTGGGGTTTCCACCACTACAGGGCGTTTTTTAATAGCACCTGCTGCCAGAATAGCCACTTGTGGCTGATTGATGATGGGGGTGCCAGTCAGGCTGCCAAAAGTGCCCACATTGGTAAATGTGAAGGTGCCGTCTTGTGTGTCATCGGCTTTCAACTTGCCGTTTCGGGCAGCATCTGCAAGGGCATGAACCCTTTTGGTAAGCCCTACTATGTTCAACTGATCGGCATTTTTTATTACAGGAACGATCAGGTTGCCCGAAGGAAGCGCCGTAGCCATGCCAATATTTATATCTTTTTTGATAAGAATCCGGTTGCCATCTAAAGAGCTATTAATGAGCGGAAACTTTTTAATACATTTTACAAGGGCTTCAATGATGAGCGGCGTAAACGTGATTTTGACGCCTTCTCGTTTCTCAAACTCTTTTTTCACTTTCTCGCGCCACAGCACCATATTCGTAACATCGGCTTCGGAAAAACTGGTTACATGCGCGCTTATCTGCTTACTTCGTACCATGTGTTCGGCAATCACTCTACGCATCCGATCCATTTCAATTATTTCTACGTTACCTGTGTAAGCTACAATCTCGCTATGGGTTGGCGCCTGGGCAGGAGCTTCAGGTTTTACGATGGTTGCTGGCGGTGTAGCTTCGGATGTCGTTTTTTGTTCCTGTACCGCTGGGGGTTGGCTGTGGCGTTTGGAGATATAATCTAACAGATCTCTTTTTGTTACCCTTCCCTCATTTCCTGATCCAGGAATTTTTTCCAATTCCGATAGGCTGATACCTTCGTTAGCAGCAATATTCAACACCAAAGGTGAGTAAAATCTGGCATTACCTGAAGGACTTGCCGGTACGGTTTTTTTTAATTCCGATGAAATTACTTCTATTGGTTCTTCCTGGTTGGTTGGAGTAGCCGATGCAACCTGGGCAGGAGTGGGCTGTGCATCCTCGTTGCCCTCTGTACGGATTCTTGCAATTACGGCATCTACAGGAACCACATCGTTTACCGAAAATAGAATGGCTTCAAGGATGCCTTCGGCCGTGCTGGGTACTTCACTGTCCACTTTGTCTGTGGCAATCTCTAACACCGTTTCATCCATTTTTACCGGGTCGCCCACGTTTTTCAACCATCGTAAAATGGTAGCGTCCACAATACTTTCGCCTAATTTTGGCATCACCAGATCAACAATTGCCATTTTAAAATATTTAGTATTTTTTACCAATCCTCGTTTCCGAAATAGATGATGTGTTCTCTCATTTTATGGGATTATGACAGCATCTACGCACAACAAAAATAATGATTTGTCCTTTACGGGTTCTCAGTTAAAAATTTTCGCAAGAAATTTAGAGCTTGCACGCTGGCTACTTCAATGTTTCGCTCTCGGTTAAAACGTAAATGAAGCTGCAGGGTGGCAACTTTTTTATGGTTTCCGGCTGCAATCCAAACGGTACCGGTTGGCTTTTCCGCTGTGCCGCCGTCGGGGCCCATAATTCCCGAAGTAGCCAGTGCATAGTCGGTGTGTAAAGCGGCCAATGCTCCCTGTACCATTTCAATTACGGTAGCCTCACTAACGGCTCCCTGTGTTTGCAGCGTATGCTCCGCCACCTTTAGCAGGTTTTTTTTGGTTTCATTGGCATAAGATACCACCGAACCTTTGAAATAAGCTGAGGCACCGGGTACGGTTGTGAGCAGGTGTGCAATGTTTCCGCCCGTGCAACTCTCGGCTGTGGCAACGGTTTTGTTTAAGGCAACTAATTTTTTTCCTACCACCACTTCCATAGGATCGTCCGATTCGCTGACTAAAATATCTTTAACAAGTTCTATTAATTTTGAATAATGATCCGATACTTCCTGTTCTGTACTCTCCCGGTTTTCACCCGAAGCGGTTAAACGCAGCTTTACCATGCCAAATGAAGGCAGATAGGCCAGTTTGATATGCGAAGGCAGGTGGTTTTCAAAGTCCTGCAGCAATTCTGCTACGGCAGATTCTCCCATTCCGGCAGTAAATAATGTTTTATGCACTATTGTCCCAACCGGATAGGTTTTCAATAATCGGGGCAAAACCTGGTTTTGGATCAGCCCCTTCATTTCGTGAGGAACACCGGGTAGCGATACGTACACTGTTTTGTTTCCGGATGCGTTCTCTTTTTCGAACCACATGCCGGGCGCGGTGCCAACAGCATTATGCAGTACGATGCAATTGTCCGGAACTTCTGCCTGCATGATATTTCGTTTTAGAAGAG
>JBDHYK010000072.1:0-13376 GCA_039811305.1 Niabella sp. | reverse complement strand
ATTTGCCGTTGCAGATTTTTCGAAAACTACACCCGGCCTCAACTGGAGCCAGATATTAACCCAACTGAGAATTAAAGGTGAAGACACCCTTCTTGTTAACAATCCTGCTTTTTTTAAAACCGTAGCCGGCCTCATTCATACGATACCTGTAAATGATTGGAAAACTTATATCCAATGGAGCATACTGAAAGGGGCCGCACCTTATTTGAGCTCTCCTTTTGTTAATGCCAATTTTGAATTCAATCAGGTACTAACAGGACAAAAGATTCAAACGCCCCGTTGGCAAAGGATATCGCAACTTACAGATGGTAATATAGGAGAGTTATTGGGCCAGCTCTATGTAAAAGAATATTTCAAACCCGAAGCGAAAGCGAGAATGAACGTATTGGTAGAAAATTTGCGCAAAGCATTTGCAATTCGTATTCAGGCATTGGACTGGATGGGCGCTGCAACCAAAGAAAAAGCGTTGGCAAAACTGGCTGCGTTCAGACCAAAAGTGGGGTATCCTGATAAATGGCAGAATTACGACGGGTTAGTTATTAATCGGAATACTTTCTTTAAAAATCTTCGCAATGCCGATGCCTGGGGATTTAATTACATGATCAGCCGATTAGGTAAGCCAGTGGATCGGGAGCGTTTTGGCATGACGCCACCCACCGTAAATGCCTATTACAGCGCTACCCTGAACGAAATTGTCTTCCCCGCCGGTATTTTGCAATTCCCATTCTTCGATCCCAAGGCGGATGACGCCGTGAACTATGGCGGAATTGGCGCTGTAATCGGTCATGAAATGAGCCACGGTTTCGACGATCAGGGCAGCAAATTTGATGCGGATGGTACGATGCGCAACTGGTGGACGGACGAAGACAGAAAGAGATTTGATGCGAAAGCAGCAGCCCTGGTAAAACAGTTTGATGCTTATACCGTATTGGATACAATACACGTAAACGGCAAGCTCACCTTAGGTGAAAATATCGGAGATCTGGGTGGATTGAATGTAGCCTACGCCGCATTTAAAATGACCCAACAGGGAAAGGGAAACACAAAAATTGATGGGTTTACACCCGATCAGCGCTTCTTTTTATCCTGGGCCCAGGTTTGGAGGGGCAATATACTACCCCAAACAGCCGCACAGTTCATTCTTACCGACCCCCATTCGCCTGGCCCCTACAGAACCATTGGTGCCCCGGTGAATATGGATGCCTGGTACCAGGCTTTTGACGTGCAACCAGGACAAAAATTGTATAAAAAGCCCGAAGACAGGATAAAAATATGGTAATAGTACCGGTGGGTATTGAAGCAAAGCGGCTACGACTTTTGGTGGTAGCCGCTTTGTTTTTGCAAATTGATTGTTCAAAAAGAATCTGTTCTGCGGTTTATGGCCTGGCGAACAGAATGTTTCGACCCACTCAGCAACCTGCGCTGGATTTCTGCGTTTGCCAGCCACTATTGCACAGGGAATAACCTTCTTCAACTGATCTCTTGTAAATACGTCCACGCCCTCCATATTGGGAAGGCTCAATTTTAAATTTTTTATTTTAATAAAGTAAGCATTTAAACAATCGTCCTTACATTGCTTTTCCCGGGTTGTAGCCATGTTGGGGACATTTACAAGGCAAGCATAAGACCCTTGGGGGAACTATTTCTGGCACGTCTCAAATACAGGAGACCATACCTGTCACGGAAGAAAACAGCTATAATCTTTCTTTCAAGAATTCTTCTAATTCATTGACCCGAATGGCATTATTTATTATCCTATCATTTTTATCTAATAAGATATAGGTTGGAAAAGAATTTATGTTAAATTTTGTGGCTACTACTCCGCCCTTATCCCAAATATGGTTCCATATAAGGTCATGTTTCTTAATGGCTGTTATGTAATCCAATTCGTCATTTTGTTGATCTATAGAAATGGAAACAATATCAAATCCCCTTGTATGAAAACGATTATAAATTTCTTTTAGCCTAGGGAAACCTGCAATACAAGGCCCACAATGGCTATACCAATAATCAATTAAATAATACTCACAATTATTTCTGATTTTATTGTGCATTTGTTCATACCCTTTAAAAAAATCTTGTGGTAATATCTGACCCGCCTGCATTCTATTAGATTCCGTTATTTTTCCCCTTAACCCTTTAATAAAGACCCCGTCCTGCATCTGGATTGAAAAAGAATTAAGCAATTTATCGAGATCAAAATATTTATATGATGCCGGTATTGAAACAAAATAATAAATATCCCATAGTGCAATGTAAGAATCGGGATGAAGTTTTATGTATTCACCCAACAAATTATCTCTTTGATAAGCCCATTTTTCTCTTAGAAGCTGTACACTGTCATTTACTATTTTTGGAAAATCACCATTAAACTTTCTATAAAAGGCCATTAATGAGTCGTACACCTTTTCATTCGAGCGAAAAAAAGGTAAAAATTCATTTTCATATTCATCTTGTAGAGATGATCCGAGAATATGCACTTTGCCTGCGGAATCGATCTGTATTTTCACATCGCTATAAATGTAACTTTGACTAAAGACCCGTTCTCCAGATGCGATGACCATTTTTGTGCCGAATGGAAGGTGAAGCGAAGTTCTAAATTCTCTATTTACTACACTTAATTTCTTACTTTCCCATTTTAATAGGTTAGCATCTGCCAAATACTTTGTTTCAATGTTTTTTATTGCCGTGTCCTTTACAATTCCGAGGATATTAACTGTTTTTGGTTGTGCTACAAGTTGTAGCATCAATAAAGAAAAGGCAAGCAATAAGATAATATTTTTCAACCGCTTATTTTTATTGTTTTTAATGATCAGATGCCCGCTTTGCTGGACGCGCTGGGAATAAAACAAAAATAATAGTTCTTTGAGGTACGAACCATTTTTATGGTTATTTTTATTTAAAATTGTAAAAACCCCCAAAGCCCCTTTTGCTTGAATGCAATGAATCCTTCCGAACAAACCGGGATATCTTCTGTTGGATCATACTCATCACCTTCAATAAGCAATTGATGGCCAAAATGATATACACCGGTTACAACACCTTCCTTGTATAAACTGAGACCGCCCGGAGAACCCAACCAGATACTGCGGCGTTTGTATTCGAGTTTGGTTTTCATTTTGTAAACGGCATAAACTTCGTAACCCAAATATTCAAGCGGGTCGCTGCTCAAGCCTGTGAGAGGCTGTAGCTGTTTGTTAAGCAACTGGAATTTCCCGTCCCTGACTACAGTGTATACATTCTTTGAAAACTGTATTTCATCATATGCAGCCTGCAACAAGGTGACACCCTGTGTGTCCAACAAGCCGAGTTGATATTCGCCGTTTGTTTGCAAGTTCCCGAACACTGCAGTACCGTTATCAAAGAAAGTTGTCGTGAGGCTATACATACATGGAATGGTTATCTCCCCCGCAGCATTCATATATCCAAATTTATCGTTTGCGTCTTTTACCGGAATCAAACCGTGGCGCATTTGTCCGTCACTGGTAAAAATATCATGTTGCATGACGTTGCCATTCTCATCATACAGGACTCCTGTGCCAGTATCTGTTGTATGGGCGATAAATGTTTTATCTGAAAGATGTTTTATTTCATCAAATAACCGGCCGTCTAATATTCTGTCATTATTTGTAACTAAATGCAGCTTACCTCCTTCACTGCACGCAATCAGGTTTCCTGCAAATTCAAACCGCCAGTATTTATGTGGAATTAAAACTTCACCTGTTGTATCAATCATACCTGATTTGTCATCCAGCCTGTATTCTATTCTGCTGCGGTTCAGTTCTGGTATAATCTCACATAAAATTTCATGAAACAGTATCTTGCCGGATGAGTTGATGAGAAAATCGCCTTCACCGTATTCCTCACAAACAAACAGGTCGTCACCGATATATTTGATGCTGTCGAATTGAGGTTCGAAAATTGCCTCACCGTTTTCCTTGAACAATCCAAACAAAGCATGTTGCTTGCGCACAATGATCCTTCCTGATGTGGTGATATATTCTGTTCCCGGTTCGTTGTACGGTTTCAGCGTGGTCCGGTTGCCCTCCAGAAGAACCATGATCATGTTTGTACCATCCGGTAATGCCACGATTGCTTCCTTGTTTTGGATAACAGAAGCATGTACAAACTGAGGCTCAACTATTCAATTTCCTGTTGTATCAATATATCCCCATAATCCATTCATTCTGGCGGCAGCCAACCCATTGTGAAACATCTGAACTGCTTCATACCTGGCTTCAATAACCTGGTTTTGTGACTTGCATGAAAAAAAACCGAATAATCCCATAGCGATAATAAATTGTTTGTTGTAAGCTGTTATGAATTGTTTCAACTTTAGCATGATTGTAAAGATTATTTGTTCTTAGTGTCATTGAGGATAAGCAGGTCATTTGTAACGAGCTTCCCATTGATGGTTGCGTCAACTGTGTAGATGCCGGGTCGGTAAAAAGTCCATGACTTCCAGCAATAATTCCAGTCGTACTGAGTAATCACATCATATTGATCTATCAGTGATCTGATGTCAATGAGCGGGTCTGTCTCAACATTCAGTTTAAATGCGACTGTATCGGTTTGTGTATTTTCTGAAAGAAGCAGAATGAAATAAAATGTTTTTTGCCGGACAGTATCTGTTTGCCCGGCACTTTGTCCGGGGATGACAGGTTCCAGTGTTTGTTGATAATGAATGTCCTGTTGACAGGAGAGGGAATCTGAAGGAGGTTGATCACATAAGATCATGGTGGATTGAGCATAGGTAAACTGCGAAGCGAGCATCAGCATTGCAACCGTATGGAGATGAATAAGTTTGATTTTCTTCACTGCATTAAAGATACTGTGTTTTTGCATTATCAAGACTGTTTGGGCAGCCATTCAGAAGTAAATAATTTTTTGTCATTTCTACTAAGGCGGTTGGGTTGTGCAATAGTTTGCCAACAGCCACAATATACCCTACTGTGACTGCAATTGGACTTTCAACTTTAGTTATTGATTGTTGACTGTTAGTTTGAAAAGTTAATAAGATTCCTGTTTTAAAGGCGCAGGCTTATCGCCCGAAGCAAGCTTGCCGAAGTAAAACCGCTGTTCCGCTGCGCTACGTAGCGTTTAAGCCTTATATGTTATGCACAGGGCTTTGTTTTGGTTTCTAATTTTCTTTTTCGGAAATATTCAACGATTTCGGACTTGATCATTTTTGCCAACTTCTCGCTTAATTTTTCTCTTTGTTGACGCATATATTTTACAGCGTCAAACTGTTTTTCAGTCGTCTTCATATTTTATAAAATCTCTTGGTGAACGTATTTCTAATTGTTTATATCCATTTTTGATATTTATCGCATTGTAACCTCTAATTCTGTCAACGTTTACAATGTGTTTAAAATTCCAACTAATCAAATAATCTGCTCTACTGATTGTCGCCAAAGCAATGTGCAAACAGTCTGCATAACTGGTCTTTCCAACTACTTTTTCAGAAATGTATTCGTTAGCTAAATCAACAACTTCGTCTGTTGTTTCCAAAAATTCAGTATTTTGAACTTTTAATTTTTGTACTAATTCTCTCACATTTAATGGTGCATTCTCAAGTTCATCTTGAGTAACCGTTGAAAAAAGCACTAAAAATTCTCCATTTTGAAGCCTTTCAAATAGAGGAATAGTAAATTCTGCAAATTCTACATCATAGTGTCCGCCAAAAACAGAAGTGTCAATATATTGTCTTTGTTTCACAAAGTAAATTTACAAAATTAAAATTTAACTTCTTTGCTTGTCGTAATAAAAACTGTTGGAATCCACAAATATTAAAACTAAATGAAACATTAATGATTTCGTAACCTTCATTTGTTAGTTTGTTGAGTTCATTTTCAACATTTCTTGTTAACCTTGATGTTGACCACATATTTGAAATTTTAAATACACCAAATTGTTTCATAGTTTTTGTCGGTTTACTCTATCAAAGAGCCTTGTGCATAACAGTTTACGTTTTAGAGATGGTGGGGCATTTGAAAAACGTCAGCCCAACATTTGCACCAACCTGCCTGCCGGCAGGCAGGCGCCCAATAGAATTACAAATGTTGAGTTTACAACTGTCAGCCCGCCTATTGCCAATACGATGTTGAACAAAAGCTACGCTATCCATTCCGTGTTCAGATATACAATATATATATATGCAAATGTTATAATAAAAGTTAATGATAAATAAGATCTGCAAATAGCGGAAAGGGCTTGCTATGCCACCGGGTTAAGAACTGTTGAAAAAACAACAAAATCCGGCATATAAAATAAAAAGCAGCACCCGTCTTAAAGAAAAATCAAGAAGAAAAGAGACCCCCAAAGCTCTGTGCGTTCTTTTTTTATGTTGATATTGGCTTCACCCTTATTTGTCCACCAACGGCTTTTAAAACTTTCATAATCGTTGAAAATTGTGGTTTGGCTCCGTCAGATAATGCTTTGTATAAACTTGGTCGGCTCATTCCAGTTTCTTCCGCTATTTTGGTCATACCAATTGCCTTAGCAATATGTCCAATTGCAGTCACAATTTCAGTATCGTTTCCTTCTTCCAAAACCGCATTTAGATATTCGGCAATCATTTTGTTGCTGTCTAAATAATCTGCTATATCAAATTTGGATGTTTCCATTTTTTACTTTTTTAGTTTGTCCAAAATTTCTTTCGCTTTTTCAATGTCTCTCTGTTGAGTTGATTTGTCCCCGCCAATTAGCAGTATAACAATCTTTCCATCAGTTTCTTTGAAATAAATTCTATAGCCTTTTGCATAGTTGATTTTCAATTCCCAAATTCCGCTTCCAACGGGTTTACAATCTCCAAAGTGTTCATCATTTTCCTATTTTTGAAGTCGGACCAAAATTTTTGCCTTTGCTCTCACGTCGTTCAGTTTTCTGAACCATTCATCAAACTCCGTTGTTTTTTCAATAAAGTACATTTTTTAAATTGTATTCAATCGGATACAAAGTTAAAAAAACATTTTGATGTTGCAAATTCAGTTTTGAGAGTGACATTTCGGTAAAATAACGCACAATGTCTGGCGACTTTGCGATGGTGCGGCCATAACGATCCGTCAGATGAGTTTTGCACTAAAGATAAAACAGAAATACTGAAAGTTCAGCATTTGTTCGTCACCGAACACTATTGCAAAACCACTTGTTGAATAAAGGCTAGGCTATCCATTCCACGTTCAAATGTACAATATAGATTTGCAAATGTTATAATAAAACGTAATGATAAATAAGACCTGCAAATAGCGGAAAGGACTTACTATGCCACCAGGTTAAGAAATGTAGAAAAAAGAACACAAACGGACAAATAGAATAGAAACTCGTACGATTTTAAAGAAAAATCAAGAAGAAAAGAGACCCCCAAAGCTTTCAAACCCCACTCACCGTCATCCCAAAACCACAGGAAGGAACACCCAATAAACTTTAAAACCCCATAACAACGGTCTAGCTAGGTCTCGATGTCTTCCATATCGGGATCAACAATATTACTGAGCTTGCCGAAGTAAAGCTTGCCGAAGTAAAATCGCGTTCCGCTGCGCTACGTAGCGTTTAAGCCTTATATGTTGTGCGTGGTTTAGTCATGCGGCTTTTCCATTTCTCTTTTAATAAATGAGTCTAATTCTTCAACTGAATTAGTAACCTTTATTATTTTACCAGTTCTGTCAACAAGCAAATGTGTAGGATACATATTGACATTTAATTTGTTCTTCATATAGCTTTCCATTTGTGGAATCACAGCGTATTTGAATACTTTGGTGTTTAAAAATTTCTTAAGGTCATTCGTTTTGTCAGTGGCAAGACTTATAAACAGCACGCTATTTTTGTCTTTATAATTGTCAACAAGTTTATTGCAGTCAGGGAACTCCAGCACACAGGCAGTACAATGAATAAACCAGCATTTCAAAAGAAGTATTTTCCCTTTTGTTGAAGTTGTATTATACTCGTTACCGTTTAAATCAGTGAAAGTAAAGTCAGGAATCTGTTGACCTTCCATTTTATAATTTTTCATCTCTATAGAAGCTAACTGTTCTATCGTAGATCTAATGTTCTCATTCTGACTATTCAATTTATATAACTTATAAACAGGCTCTCCCTGAATTAATTTTATCTTAAAAGCTACAACTTTCCCGGTCATTAATTTATTTAAGAAAACTGTTTTATTAATCTTAGTTGAGTCAGTGTCTAAACCTATAAAGTCTTGAGACAACTGAACATTGTCATACGTGTAATTATACCATGTAGTATAATCTTTAAGAATAATATCAGGAATAATATTGAACTTTTCATTCAATAAGGCTTCATTTCCATTACTTGAGTCATTTTGAATATTGGAGGGATGAGTATTATTGGTGTCATTACATGATAGTAATATTCCCAACATTACAATTAGACAAATCAGTTTCATGTGATGTCTGTTTAGAGTTAGTCCAAATTACACACAACGGTTTGGGGCTTGGCGTTGGGCTGGTATTCAATGAACGTCAAGCCCGAACGTCAGCCGATTGAAAAACTAAAGCCGAAGATAAGTACAAAAGCCGATATTTAACGTCGTGCCTGGACTGAAGCTGATAGTTGCAAACAGATGAGGATATATTCGTCAGCCAGCATTGCAGCAAACCCAATGTAAGCGATTCGTGCCGTTTCATTAAGTCGTTAAAGATAATTTCAAATGTCCGCCAAGCCCGTCTTGAACGATACGCATTAACGTTGAAAGTCTTATGTCGCTAGCGTTGTTTTCAAT
The DNA here is from genome assembly GCA_039811305.1 of Niabella sp. Classification (GTDB taxonomy): domain Bacteria; phylum Bacteroidota; class Bacteroidia; order Chitinophagales; family Chitinophagaceae; genus Niabella. Next base: position 4,633 of record JBDHYK010000072.1, on the reverse strand, counting down.
TCGTGAAATGTAGGATTTTGTAGTACCAACTTTGTTTGCAAGCTGTTCTTGTGTCATGTTTTGCTGCTCTCGCATTTCCTGAATTAAAACACCGATTTTGAAAGCTTCAAACTCCCGTTCGTACGCTTCTCTCTTTTTCGTTCCGCGCTTACCATACTCATTGTCAAGATGGTCTGCAAATGATGTCATGTTTTTACCTGCCTGTCCGGTAGGTAGGTTTGTTTCTTTTTTCATCAAAATATTCTTTTTTAATTTTCTTCGCCAGTTCAAGCTCATTCTTTGGTGTTTTCTGGGATTTCTTTTGGAAAGCATTAGCTATCACAATTAATTCCCCTTCGTCAAAAAATGAAAAGGCTCTGAAAATGTTATTCCCGACTTCAACTCTTATTTCCCAAATTCCATCGGTTCCTGTCATGTGGTCAAAATATTTCTTAGGAATCTTGTCAATAACTGAAATAAGTTCCAGGGTCCAGTTGAACTTTTTCTGAACATATTTTGTCTGTCCTTATAAAAATCCAGAAAATAGTTCTTGTAGTAAAAGACGTGTCGGATAAATTTATGTTCCACAAAACAAAGTTAGCTAAATAGGTAACTATGTCAAAATAAGATTTGAAGAATTTTCAACAAACGGGAACTCAATTATCAAGGAATGTTGTTTTGGTGGCATGACCGCTTACGTTGTGACAGCTTGACGCCGGCATGGCATTTTAGCACTACGGTTGATGTGAGAACAAAAGTTCAAATATAGCACAAAAGTTCAAACGGAACAATTCACCCCTTCTTGCGTTCAAACTATTTGTTGAACAAAAGCTACGCTATCCATTCCATGTTCAAATATACAATATAGATATGCAAATGTTAAAATAAAAGGCAATGATAAATAAGATCTGCAAATAGCAGAAAGTACTTGCTATGCCACCAGGCTAAGAAATGTAGAAAAAAGAACAAAATCCGGCATATAAAGTAAAAAGCAGCACCCGTCTTAAAGAAAAATCAAGAAGAAAAGAGACCCCCAAAGCCTTCAAACCCCATAACAGCAAGTATAGCAACGTCCCGGTATCTTCCATATCGGGATCAACAAGATTACTGAGCTTGCCGAAGTAAAGCTTGCCGAAGTAAAACCGCAACTACTTCCCATCGGTCAGTGAAAACGCTGCGCGTAGTTCCGCTGCGTTCCGTAGCGTTTTAGCCTTATATATTATGGGCAGGTTTTCTATTTGTCATTTTGTATCAATTAGTTTAAGAATCAATTCTGTCAAAGTCTTTACATCACTTTCAATTGTTCCTTTCATATATTGTTCGTAAACACTTTCAGTATCTAGTGGGTTGAGATTTAGTGTCTAGCCTTTTTCTAATGCCAACAGTCTTAAAAACTCTCTTTGTGTTCGTCCGTTTCCTTCTCTGAATGGGTGTAAATAATTGATGTTATCTAAAATTTCTGCTAATTTCTCGGCAAACAGTTTATTGCTGTCTTTCGGAATTTTTTTGAATTCAACAATTAATTGGTTGATGTATCTGAAAGCTTTGTCAAAGTACGAAGTAGGGAAGAACTGCTTACCGTCTTTGCTAATTTCAACTGTCCGCTTTTTGCCTGCCCAAATGTAAATGTCTTGAAATAAATGTCTGTGAACTTCAAAAAGGGTGTCAATACCCTTGACTTTAATCGGGTTTTCGAAAAGTTCTTGTAGTCGTTTTGTTACCGCACCGCTCTCAACGAAGAGCAATACATCGGGGTCTGTTATGTCCTGTAAATTCCTTAAAAATCCTGTGTTTGGGTCAGTGTAGGTGAAGTCAGGGTCTATGTAATTGTAAGAATTAGACATAGGCTTTTTGTTTGGCGAATGCCACAAGTTCTGTTAGTGATATTTTTCCAGTCACATAGTCCCGTATAATTTCGATTCCTTTTGGTGTCGGCTTAAATCCCTCAAACATATTGCTTCCCAAAGCGTTTGCGGTACCTTCAAGCGTTTTCAAGTCTGAAAATTTCACACCCATGATGGTCAGGTTACTTCTGTCTATTTCTATTGTATTTAACATATATTTCAATCTTAAATTCTCTTCAAATTTACAAAATACTTAGCTCAAATCGTTTGTTTTCTGTCTCTTTAAAATGGCTTATAACGGTTTGGCAGCTTGCCGCAGGGGCTGATCCTCACTACTAAACTCCGACCGAAGACGTGAGCGTAAATTTACCACTTTTCTGTCAATTAAAGCCGTTCAGCCTCGCGTCTGGCGATACCTTGTTGAACAAAAGCTTCGCTATCTATTCCGTGTTCAAATATACAATATATATATGCAAATGTTATAATAAAAGTTAATGATAATTAAGACCTGCAAATAGCGGGAAGGGCTTGCTATGCCTCCGGGTTAAGAACTGTTGAAAAAACAACAAAAACGGGCAGATAAAATAAAAAGCAGCACCGGGTTTAAAGAAAAATTAAGAAGAAAAAAGATCCGAAAACCTACAAACCCAATCGCTGCCACCCCAAAACTTCACCAAGGAACACCCTATAAACTTCAAAACCTAGTAACAACGGTCTATCTAGGCCCCGATGTCTTCCATATCGGGATCAACGATAATACTGAGCTTGCCGAAGTAAAGCTTGCCGAAGTAAAACCGCTGTTCCGCTGCGCTCCGTAGCGTTTAAGGCTTAAATGTTGTGGGCAGTACTTAATTTCATCATTCAGTATAACTTTTTATAAAAGCCACCCAATCAATTCCAAATGGTATTGTCAAAAAATTTCCTTCTGGCGTGATTAAAAATTTTGAAGGATACCCATTAACTGGATACATCTCTTCAATTTTATTATCAGACATAGCAACGGGAAAGTTGAACGATTTTTCTTTCATATAATCATTTACTTTCTTACTGTCATCTTTACAGGCGATAGTCAATATTTCAAGGTTCCGTTTAGTCTTTGATATATCAGCATATAACTTCTGTAAGTCAGGATGCTCCGCCCTACAAGGTGCGCACCAGGTTCCCCAAAAGTCCAATAAAACCCATTGTCCTTTTTTTTCTTTTATTACGAAATTTTCGCCATTCATCTTTTGTATTGCGAACGTTGGAGCGGCTTTCAGACCTTTATTGATATTTCTTTGCCAAAAAGCAGAGAATGTCTCTGTCTGTGGGAAATTGTCTGTGTAATAGGCTTTTAATTCTTTTTTAAAAGTAGGGTCGGTCAAGCTCAAGGAAAGCAGTCGGTTTAAAATATCTTCCCTATTTGATGATTGATTTTTTAAATAATTTATATAGTCCATTTGAAAAGTATTCTTTTCCTCTTCAAGAAGGAAGAACATATCATAGAAATAGCTGGAGTAGTTAGTTCTGTCATATCTGTCAGGGCTGAATTCATAAGCATTTAAAAAATATTTATCTGCATCTTTTTTGTCATCTGTTTTCAAAACTTCTTTGGCTAAAGTATAGTTGCAGTATGCATATAGATATCTGTACCAACTCCGTTTTTCCAATGTTTTTCCTGATAGTGTGTCTGCATCAGCTTGCATTATAGGATTGGATTTTAACTTGTTCTGCGTAATTCTAAAGAGTTTGTCGGAAAGTCCCTTTAATTTACTATTATTCGAAACGATTTGATGAATTAATAACGCATAACGCCCAACTCTATTATTATAAATATCGTTATTAGATAGTTGTGTTTTTATAAAATCATTTGCTATTTTGTTCAATTTGGAAGAGTTGTTTTCGTATTGTTGCGCTTGTGTCCAGTAATAAATAGGCGTTGCTGACACAACAAGGTTTTGTATGGAATCAGTTATCATTAAGTGTAGGAGTTTTTTACTAATGTTAACTCGTTTTTTCAGTTCTATTTTTTCAACAGAATCTTTAACTTCTTTTTCCCACATTTTTTGGAAGGACTGGGCAAAAGCATCGTGCAATAAATCTTGCAACATAGCTTTGTATTTCTCTTCCGCAGCCAACAACCTTATATAGTGCATAGCTGAGTCAATGTTCTTGTCTTTATTGTTTTGAAAGTATCCCTTCGACCAACCCTATATTCTCCGAACAATTTCAGGATAAGAAATTTGCCTGATGAGAAATAGAAATCAGGCAAAGGCAGTTGAGATGCGATCTCACATAGAAGCATGTGCCAAAAGCGGGCTATCCGTTGCAGACTACTGTGCACAAAACGGATTGGTAAAGTCATGTTATTACTATTGGCATAAGAAACTTTCTGATGAAAATAAAACATTCGGCTTCATTCCGGTTAGCATTAACAGAGGCGCATCTATTGAGATAACCTATCCCAACGGAACGCATCTTATACTAAATATAAATATTAGATAGTCCAATTAAGATATTGAAAAACATATGGGAACCTGCATGTAGAAATGACAGTATCGGGGGTCAGTGATTGCAGGGCATTGGTGATGAACGTGGATACATCCGCCAGCGAAGTGCATAGCAGGTTAGTAAATTTTCTTTTGAGGTTTTTCCAGATGCATTCAGCCGGGTTAAGTTCGGAGCTATAGGGCGGTATAAAAATCAGCCCTAACCCACATTGCAGCAAAACGATCCCATTTGTTAAAAACAAGTTAAAACATGGTGGTCTAAACATGAAGAAACAAGTCGTAGATTGTGTCAGCATCGTATAAACGCTTTCAAAACAAAAT
>JBDHYK010000071.1:0-13468 GCA_039811305.1 Niabella sp. | reverse complement strand
ACCGCAGCAAACCTGGTTTGGTAGAACGGTTTGAGCTTATGATTAACGGTAAAGAAATAGCCAATGCCTATAGTGAACTGAACGACCCGGTAGAACAGCGGGAACGCTTTGAAGAACAAGCCCAACTGATGCAACGCGGCGATGAGGAAGCCATGTACATTGACTATGATTTTCTGCGCGCACTGGAATACGGAATGCCGCCGACTTCGGGTATTGGTTTTGGAATAGATCGCTTAGTGATGTTGCTTACCAACCAGCCTTCCATACAAGATGTGCTCTTTTTCCCACAAATGCGGCCGGAAAAGTTTGATTAGGATAACCGAGGAGCAGAGGTTTCCGCTTTGTAATAGCAAAGCACCACAACCCGTTATGGTTTTTCCGTTTCGTCTAATACGCTTACATCTCTTGCAAAACTTTCGTCTAAACTAATCAGGGTTTCGGTACGCTCAATCCCGTCTATTTTCTGTAGCTTTTCGTGCAGTACTTCGCGCAATTCGCCAATGTCTTTGCATACTACCTCGGCAAACATGCTGTAATTACCGGTAGTATAGTTTAGCCGCACAATTTCTTTTATTTTCTGAAGCTCTTTGGCCACATTGTCGTATAAAGAACTCTCTTTCAGATAAATACCAATAAATGCAATCACATCAAAGCCCAGGGCTCTTAAATCTATATTGAGCTTGGTGCCTTTTACCACTCCGTCTTTTTGCAACTTTTTAATCCGTACATGAATGGTGCCGCCTGATACGAAGAGCTTCTTCCCCAGATCGGCATAAGATATTTCTGCATCTACCATCATGTGCTGAATAATTTGAAGATCTAAATTGTCGAGGTGATATTTACTGTTCATACTATGGCGTAAGATTGTGATTTGTCTAAAATAAGTTACAAATATTTGAATAAAATGCAAAATATCAAAATGTTTTATAAAATAGTTTGATTTCTTTCAAAATTGCTGTTGTTTCTTTGCGTTCTGAGCCTATCAGCATAGGGTACAGACATGGGCTTTAACAATACAATTTGATACATTTTGGTTAGAAAACAATACTCAGGCTGGTTGCTGAACTTAGTTTTAGAACAATCTTTAGGATGATTTCGGTTTGTGATAATATCTTTGTAGATCCCATGATTTTTAAAAATGGATTGTTATATGAAAAAACTTGTTGTTTTACTTGTATTGTGGCTGCCTGTGGTTGCTTTAGGCCAGAAAGATAAAAAAATTGATACCAGCCAAATTGTGATGCCTGGCCGGGCCAATGCAACTGCCACCTATACAAAGCCTTATGTCATATTGATCTCAGCGGATGGCTTTAGGAATGATTATTTTAAAAAGTACAATGCTAAAAATTTGATGGCCATTTCTAAAAACGGGGTTTGGGCTAAAAAGGGGATGTACCCCTCGTATCCTTCCATCACGTTTCCCAGCCATTATACCATTGTAACCGGAATGTACCCTGCGCGCCACGGCATTGTAGATAATGTGTTTTACGACCCCCAACGGGAGGAAACCTATCGAATTGGTTCCGAAACTGTGATGGACGGAAGCTGGTACCGGGGGTTGCCTTTATGGGGATTGGCTGAAAATCAGGGGGTACTGGCTGCCAGCCTGTTTTGGGTAGGTTCCGAAAGTAATGCCGGAGGCACCCGACCCAGCTATTATTACAATTATCACGAAAAATTTACAGATGCCGACAAGGTAGTCATTATAAAAAACTGGTTGACCCTGCCGGAAGCTGTCCGGCCTCATTTTATTACTTTATATTTTCCCGAAGTAGATCATGCGGGGCACAAATATGGTACCGAAGGCAAAGAAACTGAAGCCTCTGTTCACTATATTGATGCCGCCATACAAAAATTAACGGATGCACTTCGCCCTCTGAATCTACCCATCAATTTTATTTTTGTCTCGGATCATGGAATGATAAATGTAGAGCCGGAGCAGTACACAGCAATCCCGAATTTTGACTTTAAAAAATTTACTGTCGTAAATAGCGGCACATTTGCCCGGATTACAGCAAAAGAGAAAAAGGATATACTTCCCGTTTATGAGCTGCTAAAGAGAGATCAATACAAAAATTTCAACGTCTATTTAGCCACAAATTTTCCCGAACGATTGCATTTTAGCACAAGGGAAGATACCTCAAGGCGCATCGGAGATATTATTTTGGTGCCTAAGAAAGCAAAAATTCTTACCGAAGCGGGCAGGGTTTCATCGCTTGGAAAACATGGTTTTGATGTTAAAAAAGTTCCCGAAATGAAAGCCGCCTTCATGGCTTGGGGGCCGGCGTTCAAATCGTCAAAGAAGATTTCCAGTTTCGAGAACATTCATGTTTACCCCTTAGTTGCCGAAATTCTGGGATTAAAAATCACACATCCGATAGACGGATCTGCTAAGGTGCTTCAAAATATTCTGGTAGAATAATTTTTTAGCAAGGGGGTACCAACCAGCCCTTGCCCTTTAGCTTTGGCAGGTTCCTGAAATCTGCCGGGACGCAGGAATAAAAAAGGTTCTGGCAAAACCCAGGTGCCTTACTTGCTCTTACCGTATTGATAATCAGGGAGTGATCACTTTGCTTTGGAAGGATTGCGGCAAAAAGGGCAAGGTATTTTTTGGGTTCGGTAGATAAAAATGGCTGAAACCCATCCTGTTTCTCAATTTTTCCTGCGGAAGTCTTAAATTTGCGCTTTCCTAAACGCAATTATGAGCGATCCAATAAAACATGAATGTGGTTTGGCTTTTATTCGCCTTCGTAAGCCTTTTTCTTATTATCAGCAAGAGTACGGCAGCGCCTTATGGGGGCTTAACCGCCTGTACCTATTGATGGAAAAACAACACAACCGCGGGCAGGATGGTGCGGGTATAGCGGCTGTAAAACTCAACGTAGAACCGGGGTACCCCTACATCCATCGCATCCGGGAATCGGGATCTCAGGCAATTGCGGCTCTTTTTAAAACGATTGCCGACGAGGTGAACGAACTTATCAAGTACAATCGCGAGATAAATAAATATCCCGGCTTAATGAAGGGACACGTAAAGCTCCTGGGTGAAATTTTGTTAGGACACCTGCGCTACGGCACCAGTGGTAGTAATGGTGTAAAATTCTGCCATCCCTTCGTAAAGTACAATGTAGTTCCATCGCGGAACCTGATATTGGCGGGAAATTTTAATCTGGTAAACTCGGGTGAACTTTTTGAGTACCTCAACGTAGTTCCAAAGCCGTTTCAAAAGCAAAGCGATATGGCGGCAATGATGGAAGTAATTCACAATGCGCTTGTTACTGCAGACGAACAATACCCAAATCAGAATAACATTCCCGGTGTTTTAAAAGAAGTATTGCCAAAATTCGACGGAGGTTTCACCGTGGGGGGCGCTACCGGCGATGGAGTAGGATTTGTATTCAGAGATGCCCACGGCATTCGCCCCTGTTATTACTACATCAATGAAGAAGTGATTGTGGCCGCTTCAGAACGGGCTGCCATACGCACCACGTTCAATGTGGGTCCTAATGAAGTGCAGGAACTTCCGCCGGGTAAAGCACTGATTGTTGATGCAGACGGGCAGTACACCATAGAGCAGGTGCTGGAACCTAAAGAAAGGAAAGCCTGCAGTTTTGAACGAATTTATTTTTCGCGCGGGAGCGATGAAAAAATATACAGAGAGCGCAAGGCACTCGGTTTTAACCTTAGCGAACAAGTGTTAAAAGCAATTGATTTTGATTTAAAAAACACGATCTTTTCCTATATCCCCAACACCGCCGAAGTTGCATTTTTAGGACTTCAAAAAGGAATGCAGATGTATTTGAACAAAATAAAAACAGAACGCATTTTAAGTTGGGGAAAAGACTATGATGAGGAAAAACTATCGGCCATGATAAACCGGCGCATCCGAATTGGGAAGATAGCAATTAAAGACGTGAAGATGCGCACCTTTATTACCGAAGATGGCAGCCGCGATGAAATGGTGCAGCACGTTTATGATATAACCTATGGCTCGGTGCGTCCCGGGGTAGATACGCTGGTGATTATTGATGATTCTATTGTTCGTGGTACTACTCTTAAACAAAGCATTATACGTATGTTGGCACGATTGGAGCCTCGAAGAATATTGTTTTTGTCCTCTGCTCCACAAATTCGCTACCCAGACTGCTATGGTATTGACATGAGCCGGATGGGAGATTTTATCGCTTTTACCGCAGCAGTAGAAGTGTTGAAAGATAAGGGCAAGGAAGGCCTGTTGAACGAGCTTTGGGAAAAATGTAAAACCTTGAAAGAACAGAATCAGCTACATACCGAAAACGTGGTACGCCAACTGTACAGTGGTAGTACCGTAGTTGAAATCAGTAATAGAATTGCCCAGATGATTACGCCGCCCGATATCAATATTCCTATTCAGGTAATTTTTCAGAGTATTGAAGACCTGCACAAATCCTGCCCCAATAATTTAGGCGACTGGTACTTTACCGGCAACTACCCCACACCCGGCGGTAACCGCGTAGTAAATCAGGCGTTTATGAATTATATGGAAGGAAATAATGAGCGGGGTTATTGAGGTTAAAGATAAGATACTTCGTAACTTTACGTTATGAAGAAGCTAATTATCATACGCCATGCCAAAGCAGAGCAGGCGTTCACGATGGACAAACAACGTAAGCTCACGGAAAAAGGACATCATGACGCCCAAATGATGGCCGAGCGGCTTTTAGCAGAAGGGTATAAGATAGATAAACTATTTTCAAGCACAGCAACAAGAGCCTACCAAACAGCAACCCATTTTGCAGAAGTGCATGGAATAGCGCCTCAGAGTATTAAAACCTTCGACAGCCTGTATTTAGCCGGAACCCTGGAGATTACCCTAACCATTGAATGGTTGAAGGAAAATGTAAAAACACTTGCGGTGGTAGCACATAATCCCGGTGTGAGCGATTTTACAAACGATGTTACGAATACGATAAACGATTTCTTACCCACCTGCGGCATTGCGATTATTGAAGTGGATATAAACGACTGGGAAGAAGATTTTGAAGCCGCAGAAAAAAAACTAATTGCTATATTAAAACCTAAAGACGAGCAGTAACCCTATCTGCCAAAAACTCCGCAACTACCTGCTGTAACCGGTCATTTGCTTTTTTTGAATGGTTTTTATAGCAGAATTGTTCCGCTTCTTCCAACGAACGAGCAAGAGAAAAATTTTTCTGTGGGCGTCCAATACAAAACCCCTCAGCCATCAGGTGCTTTGCCAGGTATTCCTGCTCGGTTTGTCCGGGTGTGGGCACCAGTATCGCTCTAACGCCCGCAGCGTATACATCCATTACCGAACTGTAGCCGCTTCTGCAAACGATCATGCTGGCCTTACACATTTCCTTATTCAACTCCTTCGAACTCAAATGGTTGTAAACTCTGGCTCCCGGCAATTCGTAGTTTTGTTCTGCCTTGGGCAATCCTCTTACAACCACCACCTTTCCTTGCGTCTGATGAATTTGTTTTAGCACCTTCTTCTCAAACACGGTTCTTTGCGGTTCGGGCCCCGATAAAAGAATCAGCAATTGAGTTTCCTTTGATTTTTGCTCGCAGGGCTCCATTCGGGAAAGTGGCCCAATATATTTGCAGGGAATCTTGGGCAGCCGGTTGGGATGCGAAAGAAAGCCTCCGAGGGAAACACCTGTTTCAAAATCAGGTATCCAGCATTGCTGAAATTTTTGAATGAGGCGGTAGTTGAAGAACTTCAATATCTTTTCCGAAAAATACCCCGCTTTTATCTGTAATTGGTGGGTGATAAAAACTGAGGGAACCAAATTGCTGTACAAGCCGTATCGGTTGTCGCTAATTACGGCATCCAGTCTATGGGCTTCAATTGCCTGCGCTAACCAACGATTTTCGTGCCGAATGGCCCGTAAAATTTTCGGAATTTGCCAAAATAGTTTCAACGCAAAAAAGAATTTGCTCGCAGAATAAGAAATATTGTAGCCCTGCAAATCTAAAAACTCGCAATTGGGAAATTCATCCTGCAACACCTTTTTTTGAACAGCATTCCCCGCCAATACCACCGTTGCCCCAGACTGCAACAGCCTACCGATAATGGGTATGCAACGGGTAGTATGCCCCAGGCCCCAATCTAATGGGGCAACTAATATTCTTTGGATTTTGTTTTTGGCAAACATTTTGTTTTAAAAGCTGTACCTTGCAAAATAGGGTATTTTTTATTAATGATGATCAGGAATAACAGATAGGATGCGGTGGAAATTCCCGATCTTTCAAAAAACAAGAATGGCAAACGCCTAGTAACGCTAAAAATGTAGCAAAGGAAAAAATACCCAATACTATTGTTATTTTTGATGCCAAAGGGCTCAAAAAATTGTTTCGAAGACTTTTTTAAATGAAAAAACAAAGCAGCGATATTATTATTTTGGTAAAAGAACACCAGCGAGGTACCCTGCTATACAAACAAGAGGTGGCAGGTATCTCCCGGGCGGTAAAGCTTTTAGGTACGCAGGTTGAATTTTGCAGAACCCACGAATTAGTCAATCGGAATTATATTACCTCTAAGCGGAGCCTCTTGCTAAGGTTTTTGCAAGAAAACGAAAATCTCCCCTTCAGGTTTTTAATCAATAAAAACTAAGTCTTACATTTTTATTTCTTCGTCATTGGCATCGAAGAACCGATACTCGGTTAGCTGATAAGAACTATTGGAAACCACTTTAATTTTTTGTCCTAATTTTTTGTTCCATTTTGCCACTTTGCTGTTCCACCACCATCCCTTGGTAAGATAGGCATACATAATGGGATTTACCACAAGTTTCAGCCCGGTGTGTTTGTAGGTTACTAAATAGTTCAGGTTTTTTTCAATCTCGTCTTCCAGCACAATGGAAGACGAAATTTTCCCGGTTCCTAAGCAGGTAGGGCAGAGTTCCTGGGTGTTGATGTTTACTTCCGGCCGCATTCGTTGGCGTGTAATCTGCATCAGCCCAAATTTTGATATGGGCAGTGCCGTGTGTTTGGCTCGGTCGGTTTTCATTACTTCATTTACTTTTTCAAAAAGTAATTTTTTGTTATCGGGCAATTTCATATCTATAAAATCCACCACAATAATGCCGCCGAGGTCTCTGAGCCGGAGCTGCCGGGCAATTTCTTCGGCGGCTTCCATATTGGTTTCCAACGCGTTCTGCTCCTGGTTGGTGCCCAAAACACTTTTATACCCACTATTTACGTCAATCACGTGTAAGGCTTCTGTGTGCTCAATAATCAGGTAGGCACCGCTTTTTAAGTTCACGGTTTTGCCAAACGAGCCTTTTACCTGCTTGGTAATGCCAAAGGAGTCAAATACATTTCCCGGGCTTTGAAAATGATTGACAATATCGGCTTTTTCGGGGGCAATCCGTTGAATGTAGTTTTTAGTTTCGGTGAAAATGCTTTTATCGTTGATAACAATGCGGTTGAAATCTTCGTTAAGCAAATCCCGTAAAATACTGTTGGTTTTGTTTTCTTCGCTTAATATTTTGGCGGGGGCCACGGTGCCCCGCAGGTTTTGCTGTAAGGTTCTCCAGGTGTCAACCAGGTTGGTTAGGTCTTCGTGTAGCTCGGCGGTATTTTTTCCTTCAGCGGCGGTGCGCACAATAACGCCGAAGTTTTTAGGTTTTACCGCGTCTATAATTTTTTGTAAGCGTTTCCGCTCCTCGGCGGAGTGTATTTTTTTTGATACGGCTACTATATTATTGAATGGGGTAATAACAACATACCTTCCGGGAATAGAAATTTCGCAGCTCAGCCGCGGGCCTTTTGCCGAAATGGGTTCTTTAAGTATTTGAACCATCACATTGGGCTTGCCCCCCAATACCTCATTAATTTTACCGGTTTTAACAATTTCGGGTTCTGTTTCAAATTTCGAAAAGTCAAAAGGTTCTTTGCCCGTGTCGTTGATGCACTGATTGGTAAATTTGAGCAGGCTTTTGGCATAGGGGCTGAGGTCGGTATAATGCAAAAAAGCATCTTTTTCGTAGCCCACATCAATAAATGCAGCGTTTAGCCCGGGGATTAGTTTTTTAACTTTACCTAAATAGATATCTCCTACAGCAAAGCGCGCGTCTATTTTTTCGCTGTGCAGCTCTACTAATTTTTTATCTTCCAATAACGCAATTTCCACTCCCGTAGGAGCTGCGTTAATAATAACTTCCTTATTCATTAAATGATTGTCACAAATGAAACACCAATATGGCATCGAACATTCCGGCCTTTGCTAATAGTATACGTGGGGAAGGATATATGGCAATGGTTGTAGGCAGTTGGGACGCATACACACTGAAAAAGCCGGGTAAGACATAAATCGTAAATAGTATGATCCCATCAGCGCAGCGGCTACGAATAGCCGATCTTATCTGACGGATTTCATACTATTACGAATCGTTTCCGTAAAAGATAATAGGGAATCTATTTCTTCTTATGACGGTTTTTTCTTAGTCTTTTTTTACGTTTGTGCGTCGCAATTTTATGACGCTTTCTTTTTTTACCACAAGGCATGTTCAAATAATTTTAATATTGTTTTAAAAAATTTATTTTTTCAGGTCTAAAATCCTGTTTTCAAGTTCTGTTTTAATGTCGTTTCTTTCGATATGCCCCAGCGCTTTGCTATACCGGTCTATCGCTGTTTTTTTATCTCCCTGCCGCTCAGCAAGATCTCCCGACATGAGTAATGCCTGCAAATTTTCAGGCTGCATGCGAATGACTTTATCCAGCCTTTCCTGTGCTTTGTCTAACTGGCCACTCATCAACGAAGCATACGCCATAGTCAGTTGTGCATAAATATTCGTACTGTCTTTGTCCAATACTTCCCGCACCTTTGTAATTCCTTCCATGGGCGTTGGGGCAATCCCCCCAAAAATCAGGGTGGCCCCTAAGGCTACTTTTGCTGAATCACTATTAGGATTCTTACTCAAAGATCTTTCAAACAAATCCTTTGCCTGTAAAGCCATCCAGGTTTTAAACTGGGTATTGTCTTCTTGCTGAAGCCGGTCTAAAAATAAATGGCCTGCAAAGTTCAGGTTTTTTTCTGAATTTTCCAACCTTGCCCCTTCGGCGGTGTACCAGGCAAAGGGAACAAAGGATTTGGCACTGTCTCGCCAAAAATGGGCTAACCCATGAAAACCGATGAGTTGCTGTTCTTTCGAATTGGCTTTTTCGGCACTTTGTTCGAGTTTCGAAAGGCTCCTGAGTTGGGTTTCTGTGAGGGCTTTTTTGGAAATACTTAATAGCGTGTCTATAGAAAGGGATGATGTAGTTGCTTGATTATCAGTATTTTGAGTAGCGCTATGTTCGTGCCCATCCCCCGCACTGTGCCCGGGTTTAGGTGCTGTGCGGCCAAATGCCAATAAAAGCGCCAACAGGATGACGCCACCAAGAATTAGAACATATTGGGGTTTTTTCAAAATTCAATTTTTTGAGTATGCAAATGTAACCCCAAAGGATCTAAATTGTTTGAATTTTTAAAAAACCTAAGCATCCGCCTCGTTGCCTGGCCCGTTATCGGGTTTAGGCTCTTTCAGTCTTTTAACTTCGTTTGTAAATTCTTTCGACGGTTTAAAAGCCGGAATATAATGCTCCGGAATGTGTACCGCTATGTTCTTTTTAATATTTCTGCCTATTTTTGATGCACGTTTTTTGGTAATAAAGCTGCCAAATCCTCTGATATAAATATTTTCTCCAGAAGCTAAGGTTTCTTTAATCTCTTTAAACATTGTTTCAAGGGTAACCAGTACATCCACTTTGGATATGCCTGTTTTATCAGAAATTTGGTTTACTAAATCGGCTTTTCGCATAGTAGTTTAAATTAAAGGTTAAAAAGAAATCTGCAAATAAAATACCAATAGATTTGCTGTTTTACACAAACGGCTATCCAAAATATTTATTTGTTTAAAATTTATCATCAACTTGCTAAGTTCATATTTTCAACAAAATTAACCCATAATCCTTTGAAATACAATCTTTTTTCTAAATATTTACAAAAATGGCATCAAACAGCAGAAAGCCGCAGAATGCCTTGGGTGGGAGAGAAGGATCCTTATAAAATATGGCTAAGTGAAGTGATTTTACAACAAACTCGTGTAGCACAGGGTCTGATCTATTATGAAAAGTTCCTAACGGCCTTCCCCACTGTGTTTGACCTGGCCCGGGCACCTGAAAAAAAGGTATTTAAACTTTGGGAAGGTCTGGGATATTACAGCCGGTGCCGCAACCTGATCGCTACTGCCAAACATATTGTGCAAGATAGAAACGGATGTTTCCCCAATACCTTTTCGGGATTGTTGCAACTGAAAGGTATTGGTAGTTACACAGCCGCTGCCATGGCTTCTTTTGCCTATAATCAACCTTTTGCAGTAGTGGACGGGAATGTGTTTCGGGTGCTTTCCCGTGTTTTTGGTATTGAAACCCCAATAGACACAGCAGAGGGAAAAAAGCAGTTTTTTCAATTGGCGCAAGCACTTCTGGATAAGAAAAACCCTGCCACATTCAATCAGGCTATTATGGATTTGGGGGCAACTATTTGTAAACCCCTGGCACCCATCTGCAACCAGTGCCCCTTTAAGATGCATTGTAAGGCTTACACCGACCGTTCTATCACGGCTCTTCCCGTAAAACAAAAAAAGATAAAGCTTGTCCATCGCTACTTTTATTTTTTTGTAATTGAAAAAAGAAAAAAAATTGCGGTTCGGGAACGTACAGAAAATGATATATGGAAAAATTTGTTTGAATTTCCCTGTTTGGAGGCTCTCACCCCCGATGCCGAAAAAAGTATGATAGAATTGGCTTTGCAAAAAGGCTGGTTGCCACAGCCCCTCCGGATACACACCGTTAGCAAACCCTTTGCACAAAAACTGAGCCACCAGGTAGTGCAGGGTGTATTTATTAAATGTAAGGTTTCGGGACGGGTAGCATCCTTAAAAAATTATGACTGGCTGGCAAAAGAAAGTTTTTCGGAAATTTCGTTTCCAAAACTTATTCATCAATACTTGAAAGAAAATGATATTTTTAGCGCCTAAACCTTGTTAGTATCAGTTTAAGTATTAATTTTATTAGGTACTAAAAGAAAAGGGCAAATAAATAGATAAATATTACTTATTATGAGAGGCGTAAACCGTGTTATGTTGATTGGAAATTTGGGGAAGGATCCCGACATTCAATTTCTGGAGGGCAATATACCGGTAGCCAAATTTCCTTTGGCAACCACAGAAACTTTTAAAGACCGATCCGGGAAACTTGTTTCACAAACAGAATGGCACACCATTGTGCTGTGGCGGGGACTGGCCGAGTTGGCACAAAAATATTTACACAAATCCAGCATGGTTTATATAGAGGGGAGGTTGCGCACCCGTAGTTGGGATGATAAAGATGGCGCTAAAAAATATATAACCGAAGTCATTGGCGAAAACCTGATTATGCTGGACAAAAAAGCAGAGGGTGTGCTGCCTAATGAAGGGATAGACACCCCGTTAAGTTCGGATCCCCGGAACCTCGGGTTGGATGCGAACCCTGCCTAAAAATTGGTTTTCTTTTTATACAACCCTTTTAGATATTATATTTTCTCACCAAACAGTACAAATTGGGCACATTAGGTTCCATTTTTATTATAGCCGCAAAGTTTGAATTATTGCAGCTTTCAGCCGAATTGCAAAGTACCACACTTTTAGTGGCCTTATTATGCATATTGATTGTTATTTCTTTTTCTATTGCCGGCTCACAAGCCGCAATATTTTCATTGGAAGAAAAAGATATTGATGTGTTGAAAACCAAGCAACAATCGGCCGCCAAACGGATTTTGGAACTCTTAGAAGAACCCAAGGCCGTATATGTTTCTATGCTGATTACAAAAACATTTTGTAACATCTGTGTGATTGTTTTGGCAAATTATCTGATCAATCAATATCTGCCCGAACCCTATTTGAACAACCTGGGAACCACGGTGATCAAGTTTCTTTTGATAGCGATTCTCTTGCTTTTTTTAGTAGAGATTTTTCCAAGGGTTTGGGCATCGCAAAACAATTTAAGATTTGCTTTTGAGTGGACGGCGCTTTTGGTAATTGTACTGTGGAGCCATTTGCTACTCAGGCGGGTAAGCAAGTGGTTAGTATCTATTGCAGACAGTATTGGCAGGGGCGTAGGGGCTTATAAGGCAGAAGAAAGCAATCTGCACCAATTAGATGAGGCCATTGATATACAAGCCGGCTCATCGGTATCTGATGAGGAAAAAGATATTCTGAAAGGAATTGTGAAATTTGGGAAAATATCGGTAAAAAAAGCCATGCGCAGCCGCCTGTACGTGAGTGGGCTTAGCCATAGTTTGTCCTTTGATGAAGTGGTAGCAAAAGTGAACGAACTGCAATACTCGCGCCTGCCGGTGTATAAAGACAGTCTCGACGACATCGTAGGCATCTTAAACACAAAAGAATTGGTTCCCTATCTTTATACTCCGCAGGCAAATGATTTTGACTGGCTGACCATTTTACGCCCACCCTATTTTGTTCCGGAGTCTAAATTGATTGAAGATCTTTTATTGGACTTTCAGAAGAAAAGAATTCATTTTGCCGTGGTGGTAGATGAGTTTGGCGGCACAAGCGGTATTGTTACGATGGAAGATATTATTGAAGAAGTAATTGGAGATATTAAAGATGAATTTGATGATGAAGAAATCAACATCAAAAAAATTGATGATCAAAATTACGTGTTTGAAGGCCGTACCATGTTGGATGATGTATGTAAGGCCATGAAAATACCTTTTGATACTTTTGATGCCGTAAAAGGCGATAGCGAATCTATCGGAGGCTTAGTAGTAGAACTTTTAGGCGAACTTCCTGTGAATCAGGACGAGGTGGTTTCGGGCAACTATAAATTCACGGTTCTTGAAACTGAAAAAAACAGAGTAAAAACCATTCAGGTAACCTTGACGCCTCCCATGTAAACCCTTTATTGTTAGAAGCAGAACTTTAAAATCTATGATTATTATAGATAATATTATTATTAGCGAAGATGTAGCCGAAGCCCAGTTTGTGTGCGACCTGAAAAAATGTAAGGGGGGCTGTTGCGAAGATGGCGACGCGGGCGCCCCCTTAACAGACGAAGAGTTGAATAAAGTATTGAAACACTACGAAACCATAAAACCCTACCTAACGCCGGAAGCCATTGAGTACATAGAAAAAAACGGAAAATACCAGTACAACGCCGAGTTTGGCTGGGTAACACCTACCCTGCCCAGTGATAATGAAATATGTGTATATGCCCAGCGCAACCCTCAAACCGGTATTATAAAATGTGCATTTGAGCAAGCCTACAACGATGGAAAAACCGACTGGAAAAAACCCATCAGCTGCCATCTTTACCCCTTAATTGCCTACAAGGGAAAATATGGAGACTACGAACGCCTGAACTACGAACCCCGTGAAGTGCTTTGCAGCCCCGGCTGCCGGCTGGGCGAAAAACTGAAAGT
>JBDHYK010000070.1:0-13493 GCA_039811305.1 Niabella sp. | reverse complement strand
TTCGATGGTTGTTGACGTGTTTGTAAAAGCCATTATCGAAAACAATTCAGGTCAGGATATGCTCAACCCTGATGTAAATGGTCATTTCAATAAAGAAAACATTAAAATCATCAACTTGGTAAACGGGCAGGAAAAAGAATATTACCAGCCAAATCTGGATCTTGCTAAAGGGTTCAGGATTAACAATCTTTCTGGGAAGTTTATTATGGACATTGTGCCAACAATGCCCGACTTCGCCAAGGATGTAGAATACGATAAAAAAACAACGACCACCTATATAGAATGGTTACCTGGCAACAGAGATACCATCCTTACTGTTATTACTTATACCAGAAATGGGCGCTCCTCTTCCATCAGAACAGAAGAGATTTGGTTAAATGGGACGAAAGTCTTTCCGGATAAAGCCGCCAACGGGATCGTTAAAATTATTAAATGAAACGATAAATAAAAAACAGGTTCTGTTCGATTGCATTGTACAACTGATTGTAAACCATTACACTGTCCATCGTAATGGACTTGATTTCTTTTGCAAAAAGAGGCCAGTCAATTTTAACACATTGTAGTGATACGACAATGAATATAAAGAAAAATCCACCGAAAGTAGTTTTATACCATCGGTGGATTTTCTTCTTGCCAGATGAATCCTATCAGACGGCCTTGCAGACCGCTGTCCCTTTGTAAAGCAACTGTTTTTCCCATAGGGCACTGCGTGGAAATGAACCTCGGTACTGTTTATAGATTGGGGTGTTCTGCGATCTCCTAATCGCATCGTTTCAAAAAATAGCTAAAAGTTTTCGTGCCCCGTTTCGTAGAATATATTTTGCGCCATTTCAGCCAGGATATTTGTATTAAACAGATAGGTTGGTACAAGGTAATATTAGGTAGTTTTTAAGCACAAAAAAAGTGGGTACTGTTCAAACTGAAAAAAATACAGCAGCCCATCCCACCCTTTTGGGTGGTTTTTTTGGAAACTACCCTTTTGTGTACAGTGGGGTAACAGAAAAAGAAAAATGACAAAATTTAGTATTCAATCCTTGATAGAAGCATTTTTCTGCGATTTCTATGCTTATAGATTAGTTGACCCTAAAAAGGTTGAAAAATTGCTGGCAATCTTTCTGGCGGCGAATCTTTGTCTTACAAGTTCCGAAGCTAACACCCCAAGCTCATTGCCCAACGCGTAAAATGAATCTTTGAACCTGTTTTTTAGGTTGCTATCATTGAAAAGTAAAAGTACTGAGCACCGCCGCATGATCCGAAGCCCACACATCATCTATTTCAGGAGCTGTACGTACAATCTTAGATGCGATAGCCTTCAGAGCACCTTTGTAATAGATATAATCAATTCTGGATGTTTGTAACTGTCCAAAGATCACAGCAAAAGTTCCGCCCTGATACGTAAGTTCATCGGGATTGATTTCTCTGAAACTATCCTTATAACCTTGTTCCATCATAAAACGGGATGTGGGTAATAGAACAGGCCCATAACCAAAATGAAGCAGTTGGGCTTTTTTTGTCCAGTCTAAATGGCTACCCGAATTAAAATCACCGGCAATGATTGTAGGCGTTTCATTATTTTCCTGATAGGGTACTACATCTTTCTTAATGAGGTTCTGAACATCTACAAGCGACAGTATGGAATCTTCGGCAATCCATTTTTTGGGGTCTAAACCTTTTTGCATATAATCACAGGTGTATGCCGGACGATAGGCATAGCGCAGCCAGCAATCGTTTACCAATACTTTTTTGCCGTTAGGAAAGAGAACCTTTGCCGGGTTGGATTTAAAAGATTCTGAAGAAGGAATTTTCTCTATCGGGTGCCTGCTCAATAATGCCAGATTATCTTTGGCACTTTTGGTTTGCAGGTTATAACCCAATGAGGTGGCTATTGTATCCTGTGCACCATAACCTTCCTGCAAGGTAACAATATCAGCATTCGCTTGACGAATTAATTCCACCACACGGCTGCGACCTTCTTTTACGCCTAAATGAACGCCTCCATGCCAGATATTCCATTGCAATACTTTAAATACCTCTTTATTCCATTTTGGATTAGCAGCTACCTGTTGTGGAACATAATCCTCACTTTCTTCAGCGGAGTAGGTTTTACCCGAAACTACAAAATTGATCACCCTGCCTTTTAGGATATTGTTAATCTGAGCCTCGTCTGCAAGATCAAGTGTTACCAAAAAATAATTGATGCCGGGTTGTAAGTAGAATTTTTTATCTGATGTTTTACTCTGAAATGTGATAGTGGGTTTTGCAGTCATACCGTTGCCAAAAATCTCTTTACGAATAGTAGTTCTGGGCAAATAGCCTGCCTGATACAGATGTACTTTTTTAATGTCTTTTAAATTACTACAGGCAGATAAATCCAAATTGAGTTTTTCAAGAACTAAAGGCCTGGTGCTTCCCTGAACTGCAATACGGAGTTTTAGTGTTTGTCCGTTCTGAGTTCCCTGTTCCAAATCCCATTCGTTTTGAATGGTTACGACATTAAAGATTTCTTGTTTACCATTAAAAGTTTGAAATTTTTTATTGGTGCTGGTTTCAGTAAATGCCATGGGAAGATTGCCATAATAATTCACTCTTCCGTTGCGTAAATGATAGGATTGATGTCCTTTGCCTACCCAGTTTACAGACATATTATCTTCAAATACATCAAAATTGTAATACCCAATTAAACTACTAAAAGCTGGATGATTTTTAGTGATGGATTTACCCATCCACTGCCGAATAGTTTTGGCGGATAATCCCTGCGACCAGATTCTTACTTCATCAATAGAGCCTCCAAAAGTTTCCTTCTTCTCATGTGAACCGATAGTGCCGGGCAGGATGGCAAACGCAGTATCGGCACGCGCCACTTCTTTTCCTTCAACATACATTGTAATGATTTTCCCATCACAACTTATGGCTACATGTTGCCATTGCGTATTCAATTTTATAGGAGCTTGCAAATTTGCAGCTTTGTTGTATAAGTATCCATTCTTTATACTTAAAGGTAGATTATCGTAGATGTTAAGATCGCTGTATTCACCACCACCAATAATCGCTTCCAAAGGTTTCCAGTTTTCGTCATCTCCTTTTATCCAGGCTTCCAGTGTCCATTGAGGGTTGATGATTCCAATACCTGTGCGTACTTCATTATCATTTCCATCCATTCTCAACGCCCTGTTTTCATTCTGTTTGGATAGCCCAATTGATTGCGCGAATGCGAAAAACCCCCAACAACAAAGGAGTATGATTTTTACAGTTTTTAACATTATTTGATACTTTGAATTATACATGATAAAGCTTTTTGCGAAAAATTTATAGATAACGCTAACCGTTTTTGTGCGACCCCATTCGGGGTCGTATAAAATCTATCCTGTTTCTTTACCATTGTTATACTACACCTTCGGAGGCTAAATATTGATCTATTGAATTATGGATTGTAACGTTTATCGAAATAACATTGCCTTACGTTTTATTCTTCCCTAATCGTTTTTCCTCAGATACCAAATTTGGCTAAAAATTATTCGATATACTTGCCTTCTCTTTTCAGTTCATTGATAAATACATTCCAGGCTGATTGTATTTCTTTTACACTTGCAGCCCTTTCGCCCCCCGAATCTTTCTGTAAGGAATTACCATTATTACTATTTATGGGTTCGCCCCATGGATAGCCGTCTAAAATATACCACTTTGCTGCATTTCCTTCATCAAAGCTATAATAAATAACCGGCTCATTGAATAAGAAGCTATAGATTGAAATAGCAAGAGTCAATCTAAATAATAATGTATCATTTTTATACATATTTAGTTTTAACCGGTAATTCTCCCATTTGTCTTCAAATACTGGCTGTTTGTCGAACACAATCTCCCCGGTTTTTGCATTATAGGATTTTATATCTAAACTGGCAATAACGACACTGTCAGATACACTTCGTGGAGTGGAGCTGTTTTGTTGAGCAGTTACAGTTGTAGTGGCCATAAACTTTGCCTTCAAACTACTCGGGCCGGTATTGCTATTGTTTTTACTACAGGAAAAAATTGCAAACGATAGTACCAATTGCGCTATAAAAAAGTATAAAGTTTTCATTTTTTTTATGATTTCGAAAATATTTAGTAAAGCTATAATTTTTGCAAAATAATAGTAAATTGAAATTTTAGTTCTTTGTTAAAAGAGGCAAACCTGGTTACTTTTGTGGCTGTAATTTTTTTAATGGCAAGCTTAAGTTTTCAAATCTGCCTTCTGTACACAAACCCTTACCCCACACACTCACTTCGCTAATTCTTATTTCGTGATCATTGAAAAGATACCCTAGTACTAAAGGGAAGGCATCGTTTTGATAAGTAGCAAAAAAACTATAAAATTCTTTATACTCTTGCGTATTTTTATATACAGTGAGGTACTATGCGAAGCAAATTTTTCCAGCATATTCATGAACTTTTTAAAGGTAGTTGCAAAAACATTGCGGGTTTGTTGAGGTACAGCTTGTATTAAGTTTTGTAATTTAGCGGCCTCATTACCAGTAAGTACTACAATATCCTTTACCCATTTTTGTCCTGTATTTTTATCAGTAGCTGTATCGCTGCTCTTGCTGGTATCAATAACACTCCTGCTCCAGGTACCGGTAATATTGTCAGGGAATTTTGTATTGTTATCTGAAGATGGTTTTTTGGAGCAGGCCACTACGCTAATCAGCACTTATAAAATTCTGTAAGTTTTAATTGTTTTCATAACGGGTGATTTTTAGTCTTTCATAATTGGTTTAAAATCTTTTTAGCCAACCTCCTTTGTAAGGATACAGGAGTATAGCTAATGATATATTTCCCGTCTTCGGTATATTGACGCGCTTCCTTTTCGTCCGCTACTTCCTTTTTTAAATCTTCATATACGTTCTCAGTAGTGAAACTCAAAGCTGTAGCACCTAATCCACTGGACAATTCATCAGCATCATTAAAGAGATACCCCATTGCCAAGAGCAAAACGTTTTGTTTATTATTAACGCAAAAGTTATAAAAATTTTTATATTCTTCCGTACTACGTATTGCAAGATCGCTACGTACGGTAAATTCAGGAGAATTTGCCTTATCTACATACTTTTTGCATTTGTCGGCAAAATCGTCCTTGGTTTGTTTAGGCGCAGACTGTATCAATGTTTGCAGTTTAGCTGCTTCACTATTTGCAAGTATTACAATATCCCTCACCCATTTTTGTCCGGAATTATTATCAATACCCGTGTCTGCCGAACTACCGATGGCAGTTCTACTCCACGTGCCGGCAATGTTATCAGGAAACTTTGCATTGTAAGTGTCATTTGAAGACGACTTTTTAGAGCACGCTGCAAAGCTAAGCAATGCTAATAAAATTGTGTAAGTTTTAATTATTTTCATAACTATCGTTTTATTTTTTAGGTTTAGATTAACTTTACAGTTGGGTTAAAATAGCTTTAACATATTTCTTGGTGAATGTTTCCGGCAAAGGTGCAGTATATTTTCTATCTTTCGTATATGGGTTATTCTTCCAATCCTCTTTTGCACCCTCCATTAGATAACCATATTTATCTCTTGCCATCTCACAAAAAATTAAATACGATATATTTTGTTCAAAAGCCTTATTATTATCATTACTAAAAATCACATCTGCAAAGTATAATGTTGCCTCTTCCAAGTTATTTTGACCATATTTTAACAAGGCCAATCCTTCGGGATTGTCAATCAATTTATATGGATTACTTATTGCTTGATATTTACCAGATGTTATTTTATTAATCCAGTTATTATATAATGCACTTATCGTTTTTGTACCATCTTTAAAAGTCGCCTGATGAGCTTTTATTAATGTACGTTCAGAATTACTTAATTCTACAGGCTCTACTACAGTTAATCCTTGAGCTAGAGATTCTTCAAATGTCAATGCTTGTTTGGCAGCAAGGGAAGAACCCTCATCTATGCGATAATATTTAACAATATTACCATATATGTTGCCAGCTAATGCATCCCTCGGGTGGAATGTTCTTGCAAGACCACCCGGCTTGCTTTCCCAATCATAACCATGAGCATGGTTGTTACCCGGTTTTCGAATAGAACCATGAGTTATTTCTCCATTTGGTTTAGCCCACATAGCAATTACTCCGTTTGTGGCATCTGCACCATCCGCGGTATAGGTCATTGCACCTGCATATCTTTCAGGATTGTTGTCATAATAGTCATCCCATGTGCTCCAAACTTGCGGATTCCCGTAATTCATTCCAATTAGTGGGCCACTTTGACTTTGATACAAGGCGCCCCAAAACCAGCCCCTGGTAAGTCCTCCAGTCCAAGCTGTACAATTATATACATTGGTGGCAGACGAACTCATAATTGCATCGTCCACTTTTAAATTCGGAAAAGCCAGTGGACCACCAGGATGTTCAATAGCAGTATAGAGATTACTATTTTTACACCCTGAATATAAATCAGTAGTGCCGGTAGGGTTGTATGAACTGTATGTAGTTACAATAATTCCCTGTATCGTTCTGTTAAAGTTTTTCTTTACCCTTGAGTTAAGCCCCCAGTAAAAGTCGCCGCCATGGTATCCATAATCATCGTTATACCCACAAACCTTGCCGGGAAACCCATTATTGTCAACAATCCACATACGGGGATCGCCGGTGGTATAAGAAGTAAAGTAGTTAAGTTCCTGAGTATTGTTATGGTAGTGCGCAAAACCCAATTCGCCGGCTATCGGGCAGTCGTAATATTGAATTGGAGTAGATCCTGATCCTGCATACACATTAAGGCTTGCCATACCTGTTTCAGATAACCAGTACGAACGTAATTTTACATAATAATACCCTGTGGCAGGCACTGTAAAAGGAATGTATCCTCTTTGTGATCCACTTACTAAATATGACGTTGCAGTCCAGCTTTGACTTTGAGGGTTATCTGCGCTGAATACTTCGAGAACATGGGTTAAAGAACCGGCCCAACTGGTAATGGACATGTGTTTCCCCGAGGTTAGATAAACTTTTGTATAGAAGCTGTACTTAAACTCCCTGCCTAAAGTATAAGCATATTCGTTCAAATCGGGGTCGGCTGATAATGTTGACATTACAGACATTAATGTATTAGTATTTACATCTAAAGTATCTGAGGCAGCAGCCGGAGCAGCTTTGCTACTGCTTTGCGCAGCTCTAATACCGTTCAGGTACTTCGTATAGGCTTCGCTTGGAATATCGGAACTTGCCCTGTCTCTCGTAAGCCGTACAAAATCAACCGAAGGGGTTAGTGGCGGTGCGGAAAAAAAACCAATTGTATTGGTCCCCTTTTTTAATTTCAGGATTATCTTATTGCCATCCCCATCCATATAAGCACCGCTATGCCAACCGGCTTTCTGTACATTGAAAGCTACTTCCTGTTTCTCATTATTAATAGTAATGTCCATCGGTAAAAACCGGCTTTTTTGTTCATCTAATGCCGGGATGTTTACCCAGGCGCTTAAATAATAATTACCATCGGCTGGCGCTTCAATATGGAATACTTTTGTAGTGGCAGAGCCTTCGGTAGATTCGTCCGATTTTAAAACAGTAATTTCTCCTCCCAAATCTTTATTTTTTGTAAAAAAAGCTGTTTCTGTAAAAAGCTGTTTACCAGCCTGTTGTACCGAACGAGCTTCTGTTTCAGCTTTAAAATGCATTAATTCTTTTTTACAACCAGTAAGCAGTAATCCGGTTGTCAATAGAGTAAGCAATAGATGAGCAACTACGCTTGTTGTCCCAAATAACGTAAGCCATCGTTTTGTGAACTTTTTCATGGCTAAGTTTTGTGTAATGAATATATTTTTGGCTACCAGTTACAAAGTTAACACCTATTTGTTTAAAAAAATTTTTTTATTGCTGAAATTTATTTTGCAAAAAATAGTAAATTGAAATTTTAGTTCTTTGTTAAAAGAGGCAAACCTGGTTACTTTTGTGGCTGTAATTTTTTAACGGAAAGCTTAAGTTTCCAAATTCAACATACTGATACGGCTTCTTCTGCACGGGCAGAATGGCAAACGCAGTATCGGCACGCGCCACTTCTTTTCCTTCAACATATATTGTAATGCTTTTCCCATCACAACTTATGGCTACATGTTGCCATTGCGTATTCAATTTTACAGGGGCTTGCAAATTTGCACCTTTGTTGTATAAGTATCCATTCTTAATACCCAAAGGTAGATTATCGTAGATGTTAAGATCGCTGTATTCACCACCACCAATAATCGCTTCCAAAGGTTTCCAGTTTTCGCCATCTCCTTTTATCCAGGCTTCCAGCGTCCATTGAGGGTTGATGATTCAAATACCTGTGCGTACTTCATTATCATTTCCATCCATTCTCAACGCCCTGTTTTCATTCTGTTTGAGCTGTTCATTTGATTGCGCAAATACGAAAGAACTCCAACAACAAAGGAGTATGATTTTTACAGTTTTTAACATAATTTGATACTTTGAATTATACATGATAAATTCTTTTGGAATGTACCCGTTTTTTTTCTGATTACTAATTTTCCATTGTTATTGCATTACGTACCAGCTATATCCTTTTGCTGGGATATGAATTTTCAAACTAATGGAATAGTCGCGGTTTAACCTGTACGTTTTAAATTGTTTGCCTTCGGCACCCACTTTTGCAGTTTTGGAAATTCCAGTATAGTATAAGGGTACTTTTATTTCTTTAGTAATGCCAACTTCCAATGGGTTGTATAGGGATAGAAAGGCTTTGTTTTTTAGTTTCGGATTAACATGAAGCAGGCCATCCCAGTCTTTGCCATCTGGTCTTCTGAGGTGTATGATGTCAGAGTCCAGAATATCGCGATAGGATTTATAGAACCCTACCCATTGTGCCACTAAATTTTTTGTAGCATCTGTATCATACAACCGCGGGCCTCTGTAACAAGCCTGCACGCCAGCCCCGAACAAATTTCTTAGTCGGGTTTCATAATGATCCAAATGCTCGTTTAAAGGCTCGATGGTTGCTGCTGCACCACCACCATGATATTGGGTAAGGGGTACAAACATAAATCCCATGCTGGGCGTTTTCTGCCAGGTGCCGTCAAAAATATTTTGTCTTTCAATAATTTCTTGTTGTGCTCTTGGCAAAGACCAGTTGGTTTCTACATAGCCCATGGGGGTTTTATTGGATCCTGCAAGAAAATACCAGTCCGGTACATTCAGATAAATTCCGTTGGCACGGCACCATTGGTAATAGTTTCGAATGATTTCCCATTGTTTCCATTGTGAGTCATCATAATTGTGATGTCCGCTGTGACTGGTTGATGCGCAGGGATCCCCCGGGTAGGAACCATCATTTTCAAATACATTCATCCCGGTGTATTGAAAGAAGTTTTTTAGTTTATCAAAGTAAGTAGTTCCCCAATCGGTAGCCAGGCAGGGAGATACACCAAACCGACTACCTTCCTCTCTGGTATTAGCCGGTTTTCCGGTTTTTTTACTGATGGCGGCTACATCTGCAGCGGCACCACGGCTTGCCAATAAGGAATAACCACCAAGAGCAATGCCCTTTTTTGCTGCATAATCGCCCAGCATTTTCATGGTATCAAGATAGGCTTGACTATTATTTTCGATATTAAAACCGCTGCCAAAAGTCATAATCACCATTTCAAAACCCACATTAGCGGCCTGGTCAATAGCTTCTTTTACTGCAGTAGGATTTGAATTTCGAACATGCATAAGAATTGGATTCTCTTGTGTCCAGGGAGCCATCATGCGCCAAAACCTTCTTTCAGCCAGACCTCTTCTTTCCTGATCGGTAGCATCTCTTAATAATTCAAATGCACGGCAGGATTCAAACTTCTGGTTGGGTGCTACCTGGAATCCGGGACCTATCAATGGGCTCACTTCCAGCCGGGCTGGTTTATACTGACCGTAATATCGGATGCCCGTCATTTCATATTGAGGATGATCAAAAACCCAACGTACTGCCGGATTGTCTTTCATGGCTTCCATATCGCCACCCATAGCATAATCGGTAACAACAAAAAGCTGGGTAAACCGGTCAATATAGTCCCTGGGAGCATCGGTTTGTACGGGTTGCTTTCTGAAATCTTTGGTATAAGTTCCCGGAGCCTGTGCCATCATACGAATTTCATGCGGTTCGCCAAAATGCACTTTAGGCGCAGTTTCTACCAATGCCAATATTTCAGATTTGAAGGAGTTGATGGTAAATGGTTCATTCCCTTTGTTATAGACTTCGAGCCATTTGGAAAGAATAGGAGCCCCATCATACAACTCGTAATAGATTTTCACTTCGATGCCTTTCAAGGAAGCACTCATGGTTTCGCTGGCCTCAAATGTGAAGACGATTCTTTTACCGGGAGCCGGCCAGGGTTCCTTATTCGATATCCATTGCGAGTTGGGTTTCCACGGAAATCTTGCCTTTGTATTTTCAATTACATAGTCTTTTAGCACAAATGCATCCGTTTGAAACTGCATCTTATCCAGGAACTCCTCACTCAGATAGTTATTCACGGGTTGACCCGTAAGACCACCCAGCAAATACTCTTTCCCGTCAATCACAAAGGATGCTTCGGGTCGTACGGCACGTAACTCAGTTTGTTCTGTCATTTTATTGTCCAATGCAATTGTGGCCACACTTTTGCCTACTAAAAATGTACGGCTCATCAAGCCATTATCCAGTACGATACGGGTATCTGTTTTGGTAATTTTCGCTTTGTAAGGACTTGCGTCAATCAGCCAGTCCTGGGCAGTAGTTGTGAAGGGTTTGAATAAAAAAAGGAAGGCGATAATAAAGAAGGTTCTCATCTGAAAAGTTTAAATATGGCG
This sequence comes from Niabella sp., assembly GCA_039811305.1. Lineage (GTDB taxonomy): Bacteria > Bacteroidota > Bacteroidia > Chitinophagales > Chitinophagaceae > Niabella. The sequence goes on along the minus strand of JBDHYK010000070.1, from coordinate 2,688 downwards.
TAATGCTTTGCAATAGAAATGAATTTTTAATGATTGCTGGTAACGACCAGAAAGTACTATTGCGTTTTTAGTTGTGTTTGATAAATCGCAAGAAGATACTCCGGGCAAATATCGTTTTTCGTTGTTAACCAGTCTTAGTAGGCAAAGTTACCTGAATTATTTTGATCTGATGGAAATAAAGGTAAGTGCATTCTATAATTGGGCAGGAGCAATAATTCATCCAATTTTGAACGGTATTAGATTTTTTTTCTTAGCTGCTGCACAAATCAATACAAAACTATGCTGCAATGGGCACCTTTCTTAAAATAGAAGTGTTGGGAGGCTAATTCCTTATGTGTTAAGATAGAACGCAAAAGCAAGCAGTTGTTCGTTCCAAAAGGGTTTGATAGGGGTTTAGAGTTGCTGATTGTGCTTATTGGTTGCGCTAATGATGTGGTTTCAAAAGTTGAAAAAAATACCCGGTACCCATCTGTCTGTCAGGTTGGGTTAGGGGTATTTTTGTTTTGAAAGTAGTCAACGGTTGAACGGCTTGCATGATGGATCTCATTTCAAATTTGCGAAAAAGAGAACATTCCCATCTTCCGTTACATGCAGCACGATACGTTCTCCTTTGCCAGACAATTCCACAAAATAGCTATCCTCATCTTCAAACTGACTGTTGTACAGCAGCATGTCGGTATCATTGCTTTCGTTATCGTCGAAGAAGATGACCCGGTCTATTGCATCATTGGGGTAATCTTTTTTTATCTGTTTTCTGGCACTCGCCGGCAGATCGGTAAGCTTTGCAGCTTGGATTGTGCCAATCAGTTCAGCCTCGGGGTCATAGAAGGCTTTTGTTTGTTTGCCGTCTTGGGTAAATGTAGCTACATCGTAATAATTGTCCCGATTCCAGGTAACGCCTTTTATGTCGCCGAAGTCAGCATAAAATTGATTTTTACTTTGTACACTTACTTCTTTTCCCTCGAGTTTTCTTAGTGTTATTCTATCTTTTTTCTTTTTTTCTTTTAAAACGGTTTCTTGTTTGTTTAGTTTCTTAATGTCTTTTTTTAGAACGGACGCCGCCTGTGCAAAAACAGTGCTTGTAGTGAAACTAAATACTACCAGCGTAAAAATTAATGTTTTCATTTTTTTAATTTTTATTGTTACACTTTTTATTTCGCTGTAAAACTAAACTTGAGTAGCCCTCTTATTTTCTTAAAGTGGATAAACAGGCAAAAAGAGTCGCTTAAAAGAGGATACCTGTTTTTAAAGAAAAGATTGTTTACTTGCCAGTTCAAGGTGTTGAAAATTCAACTGAGATCGTAAATTGTACGTAAAGAAAAATTTGGTTGTGTATTTGTGCAGATGGGGTGGGTATAGATGAGGGAGCAGTGGCCAAACGATCATTTCAAAAGAAATCATTTTGAGCAGCTTTTTGTTGAAATGAATGTATATGAAAAGCAGCACCGGCCTACCTAAAGCAAAGTGTTTGATCAATGTAAGAGGGTAGGAGGGCTATTGCGCCATCAACTCTTCAACAAAACTGAAAAATTTGCGACTACTGTAGTCTGCAGCTCCAACGTGTTTATAAACCACCTGACCCTTTTTGTCAAGGATGACGGTTGTGGGCAGTGAGCCTTCGTACCACTCCTGGGGCACGGGAGATTGGGTTGCATACACAGGCAACTGATATTGATGTTTGTTCATAAAACCGATTGATTTTTCCCAATTGTTGTCGGCGTCAACTAGTAAGAACTCAATATTCGGATTGTCTTTGTATTTTAAGTAAAGTTCATTTACGGAGGGCATTTCAGCAATACAGGGGGGGCACCAGGTAGCCCAGAAATTTAAAAATACGATTTTGCCTTTCAACGAAGAGGTGGTGATTGTTTCCCCTTGTTGGTCAACAAAGTCAGCAGATAGTTGCCCCACATCGTTTGTTTCGGGTGTCTTAACTTTTGAAATACCGGGTTGAAACAAACCTACCTTCATTAAACCCTGGATAAATGCGGCTTTAACATTTGGAAAAATTAACATAGCCACTGTTACTAAAACCAAAATAGCGGTAACGATATTCGAAAAGCTAAAAACGTTTTTCTTTTCTTTCATTTAAAAAAGTTTATACACAAAATTCCGAAATAGTAAGAGCCTGCCCTGTAATAAATATCACTATGAAAAGCCTTTGAAAGACAATGACGCAGAGGCTGGGATGGAGAGGTTCGTTTTTTAATTACCTGCTCTTTCAATGAATTTTCTGTTTAATATAATTTTTCCACGTTGTTCCATTTTTTTTAGCAGACGAGAAATTACCTCTCGGGAAGTATTCAGGTCGTTTGCTATCTCCTGATGGGTCAGTTCAATTCGGTTGGAATTAAAGGTTTTGAATTGGTTGTTCACATAAATTTCCAACCGTTCGTCCATACTTTTAAAAACAACGCTGTCAAAAACTTCCAACATTTCTTCAAACCTGAGGCGGTAGGTCTCAATCACAAAATTATACCAGTCCTGATGGTATTTCATCAATTCGTCTGTGTATTGTATTGGAATCATGATTACCGTACTGTCTTCAACCGCTTTGGAAGTAATCTCGCTGGTTTTTTGTCTGGAAGCGCATAGCATAGACAGGGCACAGGCACTACCGGGTTCTAAATAATACATAAAAGCTTCGTCTCCATTTTCACTTTCGCGAAATAATTTAATCCGCCCACC
>JBDHYK010000069.1:0-13516 GCA_039811305.1 Niabella sp. | reverse complement strand
GATAATTTTTTGGGTGGATACCTTCTTTCATAACTGTATGATTTTTAAGGTTGTACGGATTTTGCCGTACAGTTGATAATAAATTTTGAGGTGCAAAGGTACGAATAATTATTAAATTTTAATGTTTATTTTTCTCATAAGTTTTCTTCCCGATGATTGAATTCAAAGCTTTTTAATCCCTGGTATTGCATTTTTTGTGTAAAGAATCAGTTCCGCATATTCTCTACCTGTAAAGGAATTTCTAAGTTCCAGCTTTTGGAAGCCTGAATCACCGCCTGAAGATCATCTATTTTTTTACCAGTTACCCGTACCAGATCGTCGTTTATGGAAGCCTGCACTTTCAACCCACTGTCTTTTATCTGTTTTACAATTTTTTTGGCATCCTCCTGTTTTAAACCGTTTCGCACCTGAATTTCTTTTTTCCATACTTTACCAATCAAACTCCCCTCTTTGCTCAAATCGAAGGCTTCCGGTGCAATCCCCTGCTTGTGGGCCCGGCTGATGAGCACATCCATCAACTGCTTCATTTTCATATCGTCATCAGTTTCAACACTTAATTTAAATGTTTTCTTATCCAAACTGATCACCAAATGAGTTCCTTTAAAATCAAAACGGTTCGATAGTTCTTTTTGAACCACATTAACAGCATTATCCAAAGCCTGAACTTCTACCCTGCTTACAAAATCAAATGACGGCATAAACTGATTATTTTTGGCCAAAGATAACAAAGAAAAACAATTGCAAACGGGCGAGATACATTCTGCTGGTACCCAGGCTATTTCGGTGTGGTGGCAAAAAGCCTTAAGGCCACAAGGGTAAAAAAACTATTGGGCAACCAGGCAGCTACCAGCGGTGGTAAATTTCCTTTCACTGAAAAAACCGTAGAAAACTGATCGGCGATAATAAAAATAGCAGCAATAATAATGCCCACAGCCAGGTGCATACCACTACCACCTCTTGTTTTTCTACTGGCAATTACGGCACCAATAAACGCCAATAAGATGACTGTAAAGGGGGTTGCGGATCGTTTATAGCGTTCCACTTTCAATGCATTCAACCCTTCGGTGCCCCGTAATTCTTCTTTTTCAATAAAGCGGATCAGTTCGGGTGTGGTAAGCTTATCCTTCATGTAATCGTCCTTTATCAACTCCCTGGGCGACACGTTCAGTCTTACAGGTTTTTCATCCATTCGGGCGATCCGCTCGCCTAAACTATCTACCGAGCGTTCCATTACTTTTGATGCGATCCAGCGCCGGGTTTCGGCATCCCATCGGATAGACTCTGCCCTAAGATTATAGACCACATTATCATTTTTGTCCAGGCGATCCATAAAAAACATACCGCCGGTCTGCATTTCATCGTTATAGTTTTTTATCCCTATATAGGTAGTGCTGTCTATACGTTTAAAAAAACAATTGTAACAGGAGGATTCCTGTCTATTCTTTAATGGGTCGTTCTTGTCCAGATATTTTTTTACAAACTCAAACTGAATCCGGTTTGCCATTGGGATAAAATACCTGCGTCCAAAAAACAAGACTACGGCCAGCAAAATACCCCCAAGAAAATAGGGGCGTAAAAAGCGATTATAGGTGGTGCCGCTGGCAAGAATTGCGATTACCTCCGACCGAATCGCCATTTTGCTGGTAAAGAAGATCACCGCAATAAAAACAAATAATGGGTAGAGTAACCCCCAAATGAAGGGAATAAAGCCGATATAATATTCTGTGAATATCGCCCAGTTGCTTAAACCCGTCTTAAGAAAATCATCTGTCTTTTCGCTTGTATCCACGGCAACAGCGATAGCCGTAAACAGCAACATACAAAAAATGAAAGTTACCAGAAACTTCTTTAATATGTACCAGTCAATTATTTTCATCAAGATTCGCCAAAAATAACAGAATTGCCTGATTTATGCACCACAAGGTTTAAAATATAGTGCAACTTTAACGAGGGGATTACAAATAAATTTGGGTTTCGGGTTATAGTCTTGTTTGCAGTTTTTTTATCATCCCCGTCTTCCAGGAATCGAAACTTCCTTCAATTATCTTTTTTCTTGCCTCAGCTGTCAGCCATAAATAAAATGACAGGTTGTGGATGCTGGCAAGGGTTAGCCCTAAAATTTCGCCACTTTTAAACAGATGGCGCAGGTACGACTTGCTATAATAATTACTGGTGTGGCAAGGCAGGCCTTCATCAATAGGAGAAAAATCAAACTCCCATTTTTTATTGTCAATGTTCACAACTCCTTCCGTTGTGAACAGCATGGCATTTCGTCCGTTTCGGGTGGGCATTACGCAGTCAAACATATCTACTCCCATTCCAATACATTCCAAAATATCCCAAGGGGTACCCACGCCCATCAGGTAACGGGGTTTTACTATTGGAAGGTGTTGGCAGCACCAATCGCAAATTTCATACATAACAGGTACGGGTTCTCCTACGCTTACACCCCCGATAGCATTGCCTGGAGCCTCCTTTGAGGTAATATACTCGCAGGATTGGCGGCGCAGATCTTTAAATGTAGCCCCCTGAACAATGGGAAACAGGTTTTGAGTATAGCCATATTTATCGGGAGTTTCCGCAAATCGTTTCACACAACGATCTAACCAACGATGCGTGAGCTCCATACTGTTTTTAGCATAAGAATAGTCGCTTCCTCCTGGCGGGCATTCATCAAAAGCCATCATTATATCGCCACCAATGCTGCGTTGTATATCCATTACGGTTTCGGGTGTAAACAAGTGTCGGCTTCCATCAATATGCGATTGAAAAGTAACCCCTTCTTCTTTAATCTTCCGGGTACCCGCAAGTGAAAACACCTGAAAACCGCCGCTATCGGTTAATACAGGCCGATGCCATCCGTTAAAAGCATGAAGACCCCCTGCTTTTTCCAATACCTGCAAACCAGGTCGAAGGTACAAATGGTAGGTATTTCCTAAAATAATCTGTGCGTTTACCTCCTCTTCAAGTTGCTGTTGTGTAACCGCTTTTACCGATCCTGCAGTACCTACGGGCATAAATACGGGTGTGTTTATCGCGCCATGATCGGTTTGAAGGGTTCCAGCCCTTGCTCCGGAACCAGGATCCTTGCTAAGTATTTGAAAAGTAATTCGGCCCATTAAAATAAAATCAGTGGCAAAAGTAATCAGTATTGTGATATTTGTAAAACCCGGCCCATCCATACACTCAGTTTCTAAGTCTCCTTTTCGAAAAATTATTAAAAAGAAATCAAATTAATAATAACGAAAAACGATAGTACGGACAGCTTAATGGTTTGGCCCCCTTGAGCAACTCCTTCCCGAAAACCTAAAATGACCAAATTTACCAATGCGTTATGCGCCCCGTGTTTACTTTTGTGTTACTTTTGGAATGCTTAGGTTTCCGTTTACTAATTGCGGTACCCTTTGCTGCCGTTTCATCGGATCTGTTTTTATTCAGATGATTCGACTAACCGGTTATTGATCGGCTGTTGTGTGCACAGAAAAAGAAAAATAAGAACAAAGGAATTTATCATGCTTCAATACAATAATTCATGAACAAACAGAGAAGAGATTTTTTAAAATTGGGGGGTACACTTTCGGCAGCCGTTGCGGTAGCCTCTTTTTTGCCAGCAGAACTTTTAGCCGCCGCCCGAAAAAAAGTAGCAGCAAATGACAAAATTGGAGTTGGAGTGATTGGCTGCAAGGGGCAGGGTTGGTCTAATTTGAACGCTTTGCTAAAAGTTCCGGAAGTCTATTGTACCGCACTGTGCGATATTGATCAAAACGTATTGAACCAAAGAAAGGCCGATATAGAAAAGATACCGGGGAACCGTCCGGTTTTGTATTCTGATTATCGAAAATTGTTGCAGGATAAAAATGTGGAACTTGTTGTTATTGCCACACCCGACCACTGGCACTGCCTGCAAATGATTGATGCCTGCAGTGCAGGAAAAGATATTTTTTGTGAAAAACCGGTTTCGAACACCATTTACGAAGCCCAATTAATGGAAAAAGCGGCTCAACGATACAACAGAGTGATACAAGTAGCTCAGTGGCAGCGTAGCCAACAACATTTTAAAGATGCCATTGCTTTTGTTCATTCGGGCAATCTGGGAAAAATTTCTTCCGCAAAAGTCTGGATGTACCGGGGAGGCTCAAAAGCGCTGCCTGTGGTTGCCAATAGCTCTGTACCGGCGGGTGTTGATTACAAAATGTGGCTGGGCCCTGCTAAAAACCGTCCGTTTAACGCCAACCGTTTTCATTATGAATTTCGGTGGTTTTGGGATTACGCAGGAGGACTGATGACGGATTGGGGTGTGCACCTGATAGATATGGTGCTATTAGGAATGAAGGCGGGCATGCCTCAGTCAGTGATGGCCACCGGTGGCAAGTACGTTTTCCCCGCGGACGCCCGGGAAACCCCCGATATACAGACCGCATTGTACGATTTTGGCAATTTTCAGATGAGCTGGGAACACAATATGGCTACCGGTGTGGGCCTCTATAATATGAGCCATGGCATAGCCTTCATTGGAGAAAATGGCACTTTACTACTGAATAGGGGCGGTTGGGAAGTAATACCCGAGAAAGACAAAATACAGGCTGTTCCCTGGGTGAAATCGAGCGACCACGGCCTGACAAAACATGCCGCCAATTTCATAGACGCTGTAAAATCGGGAAATAAAGCAACTTTAAACTGTCCTTTTGATGCGGGTGCCCGAGTAGCCGTGATCAGCCACATGGGTAATATAGCCGTGCGAACAGGCCAAAAAATTTATTGGGACGATAAAGCAAACAAATTTAATATTCCTGCCGCAACACAATTGGTAAAACCTGTGTATAATAATGGGTGGAAATTGCCTAATGTATAGCCAACTTACCTCCCCAATCTTCCATTATTTCAACGAAGTAACCCACCAAACATTGCCCCAGGGATCTTTAAATCCTCCGCTGCGGCCATAGTCCTGATCGGCCACTTCGGTTACCAGTGTACTGCCTTTATCAAGCGCAAGCTGGCAGGTAGTATCTGCGTCTTCCACATAAACAAATAGGTTAGCGTTGGCCACATCAAAATCTTCGGTTACATCGGCACACATGATATTACAACCGTTGATCTGTACTTCGCTGTGCATGATCTGGTGTGGGTCTCCTTCTCTATAGCTTTTAAAAATCTCGGTGGCATTCAATACGGTTTTTGTGAACTCGATAAAACCTTCCGCATTTTTCAGTATCAGATAAGGCATTACTCCCTGGTGTCCTTTATGTATTTTCATTATAAACTTTTTAATTATTGATGTTTACCGCAAAATATTCGGTAACAAAGAATATTCTTTTAATAACAACAAAGGTACAACCAAAGCTGCGATCCAACAGACTGCCAGCACCAGCTTTTCCAAAATAGTGATATCCTGTACAAGATTTCGTTGCAGCATGGTTTCTACCTCGGCACTAATTTTCTCTTCTTTTTCGTCATAGATATAGGGCGGCCCCCCATCTACTCCCAAAAAAGAGGCTTTATTTTCAATGAGCACTTTTCGAATTTTCCAATAATCTTCATCCGGCAGGTCTTCGTAGGAAATGTCCAGATTGATGCCGAGGGCTGTTATCTTTTTCTCCAAAATCAAATACTGCCTGTTTGCATAAAACCTCACTAAAAGCCAGGCGGGAAGCAATAAGAGGAGATAAATTCGGGTACGAACCGCTAACCAAATTACAAATGCTGAGGATACCAACAGAAATAAGTTGCTAAGCCAACCTTCCTCGTCTAAATACACCCGGTTCAGCAACTGCCCCCCATCTAAGGGATAAACGGGCAACAAATTGCCTGAATTGAGCAAAATAAACAAAAGCGCTACAAAACGAAGCGACAATTGACCCCAGTGCATTCCGCCGGTTAGATTGTCAACAACCAATAATGCCATGCCAATAAGAATACCCGGCAAAGGGCCTGCAAAAAGGATGGCTGCACTTTGTTTTTGACTGATTTCGCGCTTTTTACCCGATACAAACGCTCCAAAGAAGGGTATAAAGAAAAAACTAACATCAGAATAGTCATAGTGTTTCATTGCCAAAAAATGACCCATTTCGTGTAAAGCAATGATCGCAATAATCACAACCAGCAGTTCGATTTGACGCAAGAGAAGATAGCCCACCCCAAAATATAGCACCAGACTAAGAAGGGACCGATACCCAATTCTACTTTGTGTATCGCTTCTGTCATCGGGTTGAAACTTGGGTGGATACGGTGTATTGGGCTCTGTTTCAACAGGTTTATGGCTTGCAGCTTCACTCATGGGATGGATAATAGGGTCGCAACTTTTCTAAAAGCGTTTCGGGCAATCGGGTTTTTCGCATCGTTTTTACGTCTAAAACGTACAACGTAACAGAACCTATTGCCAATAATTCCTGTTTTTCATTAAGTACTTCACTTTGAAACGTAACTTTATGTTCGAGCGGAAAATGGGGCAATGCTACCGTAACAGTGAGTAGATCGTCATAAACTGCCGGTTTGATATACCTGCATTTCACCTCTACCACCGGCATAATCACACCCATTTCCTCCATGTCGGCATAGGTAAGTCCCAATTGTCGGATGGAATCGGTTCGGGCTACTTCAAAATACTGAAAATAATGACTGTGGTAAACTACCCGCATCTGGTCTGTTTCCGAATAACGCACCCGTATTTGTGTTGAAGTTTTATACATGAGCAAACCCGATCAAATAAAAAATTGATAGCTACTTTGCAAACAAATGTATAAAATAATACGGCCCAAATAAAGGTTCTGAGCAATAAAATGTTAAAAACTGCTGTTTCATTAGTTTATCCACATCTGTTCTTAATCTTGGTTTTGTTTTGGGCGAAATAATTGTAATCTTCGCATTGTAATAGGAGTACAAAACAGTTCACATCTGTTTTAGACCAAAAAAGTTTATAAACAGATACATTTGTCAACAGATTGGGTTCACTTTTCTTCTAAACTGAGTTCGTTTCTAAATTAAATGCAAAACCATAGACTCATGAAATACGGTTTTTTTTTGTTGCTTTTCGTTGCAGGTTTTTTTTGTTCAAAAGCTCAGCAAACTGCATGGGTCAGCGATCCCGATCGGCAATTTAAGCAGGCTAAGGAATATTTTCAAAAGGCAGCCTACAGCCTCGCCTATCCTCTTTTTCGGGAACTGAAAAAAGATGCCGGCAATAGCCCCCGGTCGGAATATCCGGTTACGTTGCAGGAAATTGAATTTTTCGATATCGCCTGTGGCCTCCAACAAAACGAAGAGGTAGCGGTTGACAGGGCTTTGGATTTCATCCGCCTTGCCAAGAACACAGCACGGGTGCAGGGCATGCATTATCATTTAGGCGAATATTTTTTTCGGCACAACGATCCCGGTGCTGCCTTGCAGCAATACGAAGAAGTGGACGAAAGCAATATTGATCCCGAACAGCTGTCGGCTTTCCGATTTCATAAAGGGTACGCCTATTTTTCTTTAAACGATTATGTGCGTGCCAAATCATTACTGGCTATTGTAAAAAATGATGCACAGGCTCCCGACTACTTTGCTGCCAACTACTATTATGGGATGATAGCGTTTAGAGAAGGAAACTATACAGAAGCCTTGAATAGCTTCAGCCTCGTAGAAACCCATAAAGAGTTTTCACACGCGGCGCCCTATTACATTGCACAAGTGTATTATTTGCAGGGCGATAAAACCAAGTCGCTGAACTATGCTGTAGAAAAATTGCGCACAGGCTCCGGCGGAATTTATGAACTTCAGTTAAAAAAAATGATTGGCCACACCTATTTTGAACTCAGAGAGTTTGGCAAGTCGCTACCCTATTTGCAGGAGTACGTGGCAAAATCTTCACCAGTCAGCAATGAAGACGTATATGAACTTTCCTACGCCTATTACCAATCGGGCAACCTGCAAAAAGCAATTGAAGGTTTTAAACAGTTAAGTGGTGGTCAGGATGCGATCAGCCAGCATGCTATGTATCTGCTGGGCGATGCTTACCTAAAAATAGGACAAAAAGCCAGCGCCCGAAGCGCCTTTTTGTTTTGTGCCTCTAACAGCAGCAACCCCGATCAAAAAGAAATTTCTAAGTTCAATTATGCAAAACTCTCTTATGAGTTAGGATACCAAAATGAAGCCCTCACCGGCTTGAGAACTTTTGTAAGAGAATACCCCCGATCTGCATATAACACCGAAGCCCGGGAACTGTTAGTAGCTGCCCTTGCAAATACCAATAATTATAAGGATGCCTTATCTACCTTAGAAACCTTAAAAAACACCGGCACACAAACTTCTGAATTATATGCCCGGGTCTATTTTGGCAGGGCCACTGAGTTGATCAATGACGACTTGCTGCTACAAGCAGATGCCCTGCTTGATAAAGTATTATCGCCAAACACCAGCAACCGGCTGAATGCACTTACTAATTTCTGGAAAGGAGAAATAGCTTACAGACAAAATAAATTGGAAGATGCTGTACGGTATTTTAACAATTATTTGCAATCCGGAGCGCCCGAAAATGGAGAGGCCACACCCACCACTGCAAAATACAACCTGGGTTATACTTATCTGAAAAAAGAATCCTTCAATATGGCATTGCAGGAACTGGAAGCGATTACCCGTTCGGGTTTGAATACCAATTTGGAAAAAGATGCTTTTTTGCGCAGTGGCGATGCCTATTTTATGCTCAAAAATTATAGTAAAGCAAAAGAAATTTATAAAACCGTAATTGAGGCCCATTGGCCAACCGCCGATTATGCCACTTATCAAAGCGCAATGATTGACGGTATCAAAAACCCCAAAGACAAGGTGACATTGATGGCAGAAGTTATAAAAAAATATCCTCAATCTACCTTACAAGACGATGCCAATATGGAAATTGCACTCACCTATATGAGTGGCGAACGGTTTCAGGAAGCAATCCCCTATTTACAAAAAGTTATTGAGGGCAGCCAGACAGAATCCTATAAACCCAAGGCCTATTATACACTAGGCACCGCCTATTACAACCTCAACAAAAACAATGAAGCTTTAATGAAATTCAAAGAGTTGGTGAGCAAATATCCTAACTCTGAGGAAGCAGAAGATGCATTAAGCGACATTAAAAGGATTTACACCGAAGAAAACAAACCCAACGATTATATTGGATACATGCGGGATATTGGTAAAAACATTAGCACCACTACGGCCGATTCTCTCAGTTATTCCATAGCGTATAATAAATATGAAGACGGCGATCTGAGCGGAGCATTGGAATCTTTTGAAAATTATTTAAAACAATACCCCGCCGGCACCAACCAGGTAGCTGCGCAATATCACATCAGCGATATTTACAACGGGCGCAAAGAATGGGATCGGGCGCTGGCCGGATACGAAACTGTGGCTTCAAAAGCTCCTAATAGTTTTGCCGAAAGGGCAATGTTGATGGCCGGCGATATTTTCTATTTTGAAAAGAAAGACTACTCGAACGCCGAAAAATACTACCAACAATTAGTAAACAGCACCACCAACGCCGAAAGCCGGACAAAAGCCACACGGGGTCTTTTAAGAAGCCGGTACGAACTAAAAAAATGGAACGAAGCACTGGAACTGGCGCAGGAAGCACAAAAAACTGATGCACTTAGCACCGACGATAAAGCCCTGGCTACTATGATCATTGCAAAATCTGGCCTATTTAATAAAAACTACGCCGAAGCACTGTCATCGCTCAACACGGTAATTTCACTCAGCACGGGAGCGCTGGCAGCGGAAGCTCGTTACGAAATTGCCAATATCTATTGGATACAGAATAACTTAAAAGAAGCAGAGAAAGCAGCTTTTGAAACCATAAAAAAATCAGGATCTTATGGCTATTGGGTTACCAAATCCTATTTATTATTAGGGGATATCTATTTGAGACAAAAAGATTATTTTAATGCAAAAGCTACTTTTCAAAGCGTTGCCGAAAATGGTACAGATGAGGCCTTGAGAGCCGAAGCGAAAAGAAAAGTAAAAGAAATAACCGATATGGAGAAGAAAAAATAAAGGCTTTCCAAAACAATGGCATTACTCATCAATAATTCAAACCGAATGACAACAAAATATTTTTATTTTTTCCTTGTACTATCAAGCTTACAACTTACGGTGGCAGCCCAGCAACCAACCGACAAAAGTTCGGTTGAAATTGTATCCGAATATAAACCCGGTTTAAAAAATCTGAACAAAATCCCTTTCACCGCTTCTCCTGCTATGCCAGATACCACCCTGCCGCGGTTGCAATACAATATTCCCAATCAAAACCTTACGTTTGCACTCACCCCCGGATTGCTAAGACCTTTAGATCTGAGTATTGATCAAGTACAGTGGCAGAACAGAAATTTTGTAAAACTGGGCTATGGAAGTTATAATACGCCCTACCTTCAAACCGGTCTTTCTCTTGGTGATGGAGTAACCAACGGGTTCAACATGTATGGCCGCTACCTGTCTTCCGACGGGAAACGAGCCTACCAGGACTATCGTGATTTTTCTGCTCAGGCAACCGGTTTTTATAAAACCCCTGTTTTTGAATGGAGCGCTGGTGCAGGTGTGCATAATTATATGACCCACAAATATGGCTTTGAACCCGAAACACTTATTTTTCCAAAAGACTCTGTGCGACAAGACTTTATGAATCTGACTCTCAGAACCGGCATTCGAAACGTAACAGCAAATAATGCGGGCATAGATTATTCACCAGAACTAAAGATGAGCTTCTTCAATGATAATCATCAGGCTCGTGAAACCGGATTTGCAATTACGGCGCCTTTTACCAAAAAAATAAATGAAACTTTTGGAGCTAAACTTAGTTTGGGCTTCGAAACCTCAGGGTTGCACAAACCGGGATTTAAAAATATTTCTACCAGCAATTTTTACATCGCCCCGGCAGTAACCTACCAAAGTGGAAGTTTTAGCCTTCACGGAGGTATCCGCCCTTCCTGGGATAAGGGCGAATTTGTATTTTTCCCCGACCTTTATGCCCAGGTTGGAACTAAAAATCAACAATTTACATTATTAGGAGGGTTCTCAGGCTACATAAAACCCAACTCCTACCGCAGCCTGGTGTACATCAACCCCTGGATATGGTCTCCCGATACACTCTACAATACCCGAATTACTGAAATGTATGGCGGCATAAAAGGCTCATTGGGAAATCATTTCACCTATAGTGGAAAAATTGGTTTAAGCCGAATTAAAAACCAACCCCTATTTTTAAATGATGGAACCCCCGGAACCGATGGTAAATCGTTTACTGTATTGCGCGAAACGAACCTGACAACAAGGACATTGAGCGGCGAAATTGGATATAATGTTGCAGAACGGTTTTCCCTGCTTACTTCTGTAACTACCTATGCTTTTTCAGGGCTGAAAGACAACATCAAACCCTGGGGACTTTCTCCAATGGAGCTCAAAGGCTCTATCCGGTATAAAGTCATAAAGGAATTATGGCTAAAGGCAGATGCACTTGGTATGGGAGGTGCCCAGTTCCTGTCAAAAACAGGTAGCAATGTAACAATGAAGGATGCGTTTGACCTCAACCTCGGTGCAGAAGCTACGGTATATAAAGGTTTGGGGTTTTGGCTGCAGTTTAATAATATTTTTAACCAACCCTACCAGCGTTGGAACCAATACCCCGTTTACGGATTCAATTTTTTGGGTGGTATCGTATATTCGTTTCCAAAAACCAAATAGCAAATGTTTGACCAACTTAGTCAGTACCTGTTTCAATACAAATCACTGAATATTCCCTCAGTAGGCCTATTTAAGCTAAGAACACAACAAGCAGCCCTTAATATTACCAAAGGCGTTGTAGAAGCTCCGGGCTGGCAGATTGATTTTGTGCAACAGACTGCGGAACAAGATCCTGAGCAAGTCGTAAGTGGGCAAAGCCCAAATCTTTTTGATTGGTTGTCGAAAAAAAATGATATTACAACAGAAGAAGCTATTTCGCAGTTTGAAATCTTTAAAACTTCATTGCAGAATCAACTGAACAGCGGCGAACCCGTTTCCTGGGATGGAGTGGGTCAGTTCATAAAAAATCAGGGCACCATTCGCTTCACCAGCTCACAGACAGTCAATACCCTGTTTGCACCCATTGCAGCCAACACGGTAATAAGAGAAAACCAAAACTATAAGATTTTGGTGGGTACCCGAGAAACCGACACCGAGCAGATGCGCCATGAACTCTCCGAAGTAGAAACTTCAAATCGTTTTTCAAAAATCTTACCCCTGCTTTTGCTTGCTCTGGCTTTATTAGGACTCATTGGTTACTTTATAAAAAACGGAACTTCGGTATCCAATACGGGCAATCAACAGAGAATTGAAATTGCGAAACCGATTGAAACTTACAAGATCCCTTAAGAAAAATCCTATAACTTGATGCTGCAAAAACGATCGCTTTTTGTGTTGCTTACTTCGCTATTCCTTCAGTTTTCTTATAAGAAAATTAACGGCAGTTTCCCCACTCGTATTATCAATATTCATTTCGGGAATCGTTGCCTTACATTTTGCTCCAACATCATTTGCTTTTCGCATTACTGCAAATGCATGAAGCGGGTGGTGTATCAAATTCCCTTTATTCACTGGATATACAAAGGGAATACCAGCGCTTGCTAAATAAATTTCCGGATCATCGGGAGTAATAAAATTCAGCATGTTTACATTACTGCGATAGGTAACCATTTTTGGTGTGTGTACCTCCAGAGTGTCTTTAATACCATAAAACTGAAGAAAGGTTTCCAGCGTGGTCGTGGCAAGCATTGTATTGAAGTTGAATCCCTCACTTTGGTAGGGTGCAAAAACATCTTCAGGCCATAGCACCAAGTCGTAACTGGCTTGTGTGTTATTAGCCACAATGGCTTGTACCCTTGTTGATTCTTTAAAAACAGGATCCGAAGCGTTGGCATCGGCCATATCATTTTGCAGGCCCAACCACAAACAGGTTCCGGCGCCCGCCGATCCTCCTTTAACAGCAATCTTTGCTTTATTTATATTGAAACTTTTGTGATAATATCGAATAAACTGTAAGGCTCTTTTGCAATCATATAAAGGTTTCAAAACCCCTTCCTGCTCATCAAAGTCAAGCAGTAACCGGTAATTCAATGTAGCAAAAGCAATATTTTCGGTAAGAAAGGCATTTACTTCGTTTTGAAGCCCTGAGTTGTTGTAATTGTCCGCCTTGTCGCCCGATTTGAACCCTCCGCCATGAATTTGGATTACTAAAGCTGTGGGCAGCGTGGAAGAAGGCAAAAAAATGTCAAACACATTTTCAGAAAAACTGCCGTAGGGAAGATTCTTATAATACGTAGCACCGGGGGCAATAGTAAATGGCGGAGACGAGGGTGAAAAACCGGGCGATGACTCCTGGGTCGTTTCAGGCAACTCTCCCTTCTTACAACCGAAACAGAGGATAGCAAATAGGATTACTTTAACAAACAAGTGGATCATAACGTCTAATTTTTTGTTTGACTTTGCGAAACAAAAAAAGTTTAGTTCCTCCATTTTGTAGTAA
>JBDHYK010000068.1:0-13650 GCA_039811305.1 Niabella sp. | reverse complement strand
GAAGAACGGAGTTCTGTTATAAAAGCGGTTTGGGTAAACCCTGGTAACACGCAGTTGGAATAGAAAAAAGACGAAAAAAAAGCGGAACTTAATGCCCCGCTTTTGTTTTATTTGTTCGATTAGTTATTGATCAGCTTTGCAAAATATTCAAGCGTACGAACCAACTGCATGGTGTAGCTCATTTCATTGTCGTACCAGCTTACTGTTTTAACCAATTGTTTGTCGCCAACGGTCATTACTTTGGTTTGGGTAGCATCAAACAAAGAACCATAAGATGTGCCGATAATATCGGTGCTCACGATCTGGTCTTCGGTGTAACCAAAACTTTCGTTGGAAGCCGCTTTCATGGCTGCATTAATTTCTTCAGGAGTTGTTTGTTTGTTTAAAATAACGGTCAACTCTGTTAAAGAACCGGTAATTGTTGGAACCCGTTGTGCAGCACCATCCAATTTTCCTTTCAAACTTGGCAATACCAGGCCAATTGCCTTTGCAGCGCCGGTGCTATTAGGCACAATGTTAGCTGCGGCAGCGCGTGCTCTTCTTAAATCGCCTTTGGCGTGAGGAGCATCCAGCGTGTTCTGATCGTTGGTGTAGGCGTGAATGGTAGTCATGATACCTAACTCAATACCAAATTGTTCATCCAATACTTTCGCCATGGGCGCTAAGCAATTGGTAGTACAAGATGCACCACTAATTACGGTTTCGCTACCATCTAAAATATCGTGATTTACGTTGAACACAACAGTTTTCAGGTCGCCTGTTGCGGGGGCAGAGATAACCACTCTTTTAGCTCCTGCAGCAAGGTGTGCTTCTGCTTTTGCTTTATCTGTGAAAAACCCGGTACACTCCAGAACTACATCTACATCATGATCTCTCCAGGGAATCTGCGAAGGATCTTTTTGTGCATAAACGGTAATTTCGTTTCCTTCAACGGTAATTGAATTATCAGAATGAGTAACATTCTTTCCGAACGGGCCCTGAGCTGAGTCGTACTTTAATAAGTGAGCTAATACTTTTGGGCTTGTTAAATCATTGATAGCTACTACATCAATACCTTCCTGATCATAAATTTTGCGGTATGCCAGACGTCCGATTCTACCGAATCCGTTAATGGCAACTTTTACTTTGCTCATAATTTTTATAAATTTTGTGTTTAAGTAAGAACATTTTTGAGGGTGTAAAATTAACACTTTTTCGGGGACTTTTCCTGTTAAATATTTATGATTTTTATCATTAATTGAAAATTACCGGCTTTTTCAGATTTTAGCGAGCCGAAATTTTTGTTCCAATGACCTTCAAATGGGGGTTTAGGTTTTTCTACAAAATTATTTGGCGGTAAAACAGCATACTCCTATCTTTGCACTCCCCAAAAAAAAGAAGATGCCGCGTTGGTCAAGGGGTTAAGACGCATCCCTTTCACGGATGAATCACGGGTTCGATTCCCGTACGCGGTACAAAAGTCCAGCCCCGGTTGGGCTTTTTTCATGTAAGTAATTTGAACGAACTAAACCAGCACGGGTTCTCTGCCTGACTGCGTCGGGCAGGCTACGCGGTACCAAGCTCAACTCCTCGGTTGGGCTTTTTTCATGTAAGTAATTTGAACGAACTGAACCAGCACGGGTTCCCTGCCTGACTGCGTCCGGCAGGCTACGCGGTACAAGCTCAACTCCCCGGTTGAGCTTTTTTATGCACTCATGACTGCTTGGGTACAATTCAACCCAAAATCCCTCCAAGGAGAAAAAAAATAACTCAAAATCAAAGTAACCCTTAAACCACGGGTTCCCTGCCTGACTGCGTCCGGCAGGCTACGCGGTACAAGCTCAACTCCCCGGTTGAGCTTTTTTATGCACTCATGACTGCTTGGGTACAATTCAACCCAAAATCCCTCCAAGAGTATAACTAGAAAAAAATAACTCAAAATCAACACAACCCTTAAACCACGGGTTCCCTGCCTGACTGCGTCCGGCAGGCAGGGATTCCCGTACGCGGTACAAAAGTCCAGCCCCGGTTGGACTTTTTTTAATTCAAGTAATTTAAAAGGACTATGAACTAAACAAACCTACTTAACACGGGTTCCCTGCCTGACTGCGTCGAGCAGGCTACGCGGTACAAGCTCAACTCCTCTGTTGGGCTTTTTTCATGTAAGTAATTTGAACGAACTAAACCAGCACGGGTTCCCTGCCTGACTACGTCGGGCAGGCTACGCGGTACAAGCTCAACCCCCGGTTGGACTTTTTTTAATTCAAGTAATTTAAAAGGACTATGAACTAAACAAACCTACTTAACACGGGTTCCCTGCCTGACTGCGTCGGGCAGGCTACGCGGTACAAGCTCAACCCCCGGTTGGGCTTTTTTCATGTAAGTAATTTGAACGAACTAAACCAGCACGGGTTCCCTGCCTGACTGCGTCCGGCAGGCTACGCGGTACCAAGCTCAACTCCTCGGTTGGGCTTTTTTCATGTAAGTAATTTGAACGAACTAAACCAGCACGGGTTCCCTGCCTGACTGCGTCCGGCAGGCTACGCGGTACAAGCTCAACTCCTCTGTTGGGCTTTTTTCATGTAAGTAATTTGAACGAACTAAACCAGCACGGGTTCCCTGCCTGACTGCGTCGGGCAGGCTACGCGGTACCGAGCTCAACCCCCGGTTGGGCTTTTTTTATGCACTCATGACTCCTTGGGTACAATTCAACTCGAAATCAAAGCAACCGATAAAGCACGGGTTCCCTGCCTGACTGCGATCTTTTTTAAGTGCGATTGAGTAAAACTAGTTATAACCATGCTGGTACGCAAACTTTTTTCCTTGCAATTCTTGTAAAAGCACGGGAAAGCAACGATTTTCTATAGATGCAAAAATCCCTAAGTCTATTCGACGGAAATGTATTTTCCTGAACTTCGATAGCCCCTATTTTGAGTAGCCGTTTGCTGTTGCCAGACTTTACAAATCATAAATAATTTTTCGTTTTTGTGAATTTTATTTTAACTTTGCCTGACATGGTTATCATTTCAAAAACAAAGCTGGTTTCTTTTTATGAAGGTGAGAACAAAGCAAAAGAACCGTTATTGAAATGGTATTACAAACGTTATGAGCTGACTGGTCAAATTTTAGTGAGGTAAAAAAGACATTTAACAGCGTGGATGCAGTTGGCAATGATCGTTTTGTGTTCAATATTGGCGGTAATAGATACAGGCTGGTAGCCATGATACATTTTAAACAACGCACTCTTTATATACGGTTTATTGGTACACATAAGCAGTATGATACTATTGATTGCACAACCATTTAAACATGCAAAAAACAATTACAAAAACAGAATATATAAGGGCTGAAAGTAAAATGGAACAACTGTTAGCAAAAGCCACTGAAACAGGCGGTTTTGAGAGCCTTACCGAACAAGAAAATAGACAACTGGCAGAATATACCGGGATCGTAACGGCCTATGAAGCAGAAAATATTACAATCCCCATACCTAATACTATTTCAGGTTTGTTGCAATTAAAGATGTACGAAAACCAGTTAAAGCAAAAAGACCTGGCTAAACTGCTTAAAACTTCTGAAACCCAACTTTCCGAAATAATACACGAAAAAAGAAAGCCTACGCTAAACTTTTTAAAGTCCATAAATCAAAAATTGGGCGTGGATGGCAACCTTTTGTTACAGATGGTTTAAAACAAACTATTTCCTCCATACGCAGAGTAGAGAGCTCAACCCCGGCTGGGCTCGATGCCTTCTAATGATTGACACTGCCGAAAAAAGGCGCTAACCGTCCTTTTCTGACAGTCTGCGCCTTTTCTATATTTTGCACCGGGTTCCGGGCAGGTAAATATTGCTTATCCCTTTTTTTACAACAGGTGTATTTCGGCTTTTGCTGCTTTCTTTTTCTCCTTTTCTGGCCACACACTTACCTGAACTTCACCAATATGTTTGCCTTTTAACATAAACATGCACATTCTTGACTGCCCTATGCCACCTCCAATGCTTTGTGGCAATTTGCCAGACAACAACATTTTATGAAACAATAACGCTTTCTTTTCTGCACAATTGTGCTCCTGTAACTGATACTTCATAGCTTTTTTATCTACGCGTATGCCCATCGAAGAAACCTCGAAAGCACATTCCAATTCAGGATGCCACAAAATAATATCGCCGTTTAAACCCCGGTATCCGTCTTCGTTCTGGGTGCTCCAGTCGTCATAATCTGCAGCTCTTCCATCATGTGGCCTTCCGTTAGACAATTTACCCCCAATCCCAATAATAAAAACAGCTCCATATTCTTTTGCTGCAAGGTTTTCACGCATTCTTGGAGATACATTGGGGTATTTTTGCAATAATTCTTCCGAGTGGATAAAAGTTATCTTTTCTGGCAAGCTGGCTGCAATTTTTTTATAATGCTGATGTACCACTTGCTCGGTGTGCTTAATTGCCTCATAAATTTTGGTAACAACCTTTTTCAGAAACGCCAGATTTCTGTCAGCAGGGTCCATATGCTTCTCCCAATCCCATTGGTCTACATAAATAGAGTGCAAAGGACTGTAATCTTCATCGGGTCGCAAGGCCCGCATATCGGTAAGGATGCCTCTTCCGACTTCAACATCCAACTCTTTTAAACGCAAACGCTTCCATTTTGCTAAAGAATGTACCACCACCCCATTCTCTTCATTCAGAGATTTTATGGGAAAGCGTACAGGGCGTTCTGTTCCATTCAAATCGTCATTAACTCCTGTTCCGTCTAATACGATTAATGGTGAGGACACCTTTACTAAGTTCAATTGCTTTACCAGCTCCGCTGAAAATGTATCCTTGACCAATGTTATTGCTTCTTCTCTTTTTAGAATTTCTCTATCCATTTTTAGTTTTTTTTATAATTATTCTAATGATTTAATTTCAACACTTAATTTTATCTATATAATGATGCAAATATCTAACTTTTATCTAAATAACCAAATAAATTTTTATTTTTTCTTTCTTTTTTGCATTGCATTAGCTTTTCAGCCTTGTTTTCCAAAAAAATAGTACAAAAAAACTTACCTTTGCGCTCTTTTCAGTTAAACTATTTTTAGTGACTACATTCCAAACCCTGGGTATTCATCCAGAACTTCTTGATTCTTTACAACAAATCGGCTTTGAAACACCAACCCCCATCCAGGAAAAAGCCATCCCCGTATTATTGCAGGGTACACAGGATTTTATAGGTCTGGCACAAACGGGTACCGGTAAAACCGCTGCGTTTGGGTTGCCCATTTTACAACTCATTGACCGAGAACTACGATCGCCCCAGGCCTTGATTGTTTGCCCAACCCGTGAACTCTGTCTTCAAATAGGTAACGATTTTGAAAGGTACCAACCCAATGGGAAACCCTTCAGGATTATGGCTGTGTATGGTGGCACTTCAATTCAACAGCAAATAAAAGAATTAAAAAAAGGGTACCAGGTGATTGTAGCCACTCCCGGCAGGCTAATAGACCTGATTGAAAGAAAAGCAATCGCCCTAAACCACGTGAACTATGTGGTTTTGGACGAAGCAGACGAAATGCTGAACATGGGCTTCAAAGAAGATATTGAATTTATTCTAACGAACACCATTAACCGGCATAGCATTTGGCTGTTTAGCGCTACAATGCCGCCAGAAATACGACAGGTAAGCAAGCGCTACATGAGCAAACCTTTTGAGGTAACCATGGGAAGAGTGAACGCCGCTAATGCCGACATTGACCATCAATACTATTTAGCACAGCACAGCAGCCGCTACGAAACCCTGAAGCGAATTATTGACTTCAACCCCGAGATCTACGGAATTATTTTCACACGTACCAAATTAGACGCGCAACAGATTACTGAAAAACTGGTTCGCGAAGGCTATGACGTTGATGCGCTGCATGGCGACTTAACACAGGTACAACGCGACAAAGTAATGAGTCGGTTTCGAGAAAAATCACTGGAGTTGCTGATCGCAACGGATGTGGCTGCGCGCGGAATAGATGTTCAGGGCATTTCGCATATTATAAACTACGAACTGCCCGATGATACCGAGGTGTACACCCACCGGAGTGGTCGTACCGGGCGTGCCGGACGAAGTGGGATCTCCCTTTCAATTGTTACCCCTAAAGAACTGTATCGCCTTCGGCAAATAGAAAAACTAATCAATACCCGATTTCATCAATTGGACATCCCCTCGGGAAAAGATGTTTGCAGGAAACAGTTTTTTTATTTTATTGATAAAATGCTAAAAACTGACATCAGCCACGGCGAATACGAAACCTATCTTCCCTTGCTGAAAGAAAAATTTGCACACACCGAAAAAGAAGAAATCTTACAAAGAGTGGCCGCTTTGGAATTTGATCGCTTTTTACGATATTATGAAAACGCACCCAACCTGAACATCATCCCCGATAAATCGGGTAAAAAGGGTAAACAAAAAAACCTGAACGACAAACCATATAAAGAAAACGGCAACTATCAGAGATTATTTGTGAACTTAGGCACTAAGGACGGCTTTTACAAGGCAGGGTTTTTACAGTTCATTTTAGACATGAGCGATTTGAAAAAAGACGTTCTTGGCAAAATAGATATGAAAGAAATGAACAGCTGGGTAGAAGTAGAACGTTCGGCAGCAAAAAAAATGATCCGCTCTCTGGATGGTAAAAACTACCGCGGTAGAAAAATAAGAATGAACGATGCCGACACTGGGGGAAAACAAAAAAACTAATCCGCTCCCCCTCTAAAACCGTCAGCCGGCGATGGGATCAATTTATACCCGGCAATAAGTTTCCGGGAACTGCTACCTTTGGCTCTAAAAACATTGCTTACACCCATAAACTTAAACGATGAATGCAATTTTTGGAGTTATTTTTCACTTCATAGGAGGTTTTGCTTCGGGTAGTTTCTATATCCCCTATAAAAAAGTTAAAGGCTGGGCCTGGGAAAGCTATTGGCTGGTGGGTGGCATCTTTTCCTGGTTGATTGTACCTCCCATTGCGGCTTGGCTAACCATACCCAATTTTGGCAACATCATCCGCCAGGCTGATAGTGCTACACTGGGGTATGCGTTCCTTTTTGGGCTACTCTGGGGAATTGGCGGCCTCACCTATGGCCTGGGTGTTCGCTATTTGGGCGTTTCATTAGGCAGTAGCATTATTTTAGGCTTGTGCATGATTTTCGGAGCCTTAATTCCCGCTATTTATTATCAGTTCAACACAACAGCCGGAAAAGACACAATTGGCCAATTGGTAGGCACCAATTGGGGGATTGTTATTCTGTTGGGACTACTGGTCTGTATTTTAGGAATCATCATTAGCGGGCGAGCAGGGGTGCGCAAAGAAAAAGAACTTAAACAATTAGGCGAACTTGGAACGACAGATCCCCATTCAGTAAACGAAGCGGATAGCGAGGCCCATCTATCGGGTAAAGACGAGTATAAATTTGGACTCGGTTTGTTGGTATCCATCATTTCGGGAATCCTGAGCGCTTGCTTTAACTTTGGAATAGAAGCAGCAAAACCTATGGCCAACGTAGCAAATGACCTGTGGAAAGTTGCCAACCCGGGCCAGGGTGAGTTTTTATTTCAAAATAATGTTTCTTATATCATTATCCTTTGGGGCGGCTTAACCACCAATTTTATCTGGTGCCTGATCCTGAACTTCCGTAACAAAACCTACGGCGACTACATCAACACAAAAACCCCAATTTTTAAAAACATTATCTTTAGTGCTCTGGCAGGAGCTACCTGGTTTTTACAATTTTTCTTCTATGGAATGGGAGAAAGCAAACTCGGTAACGGGCCAAGCTCCTGGATCCTGCACATGGCGTTTATTATACTCATTGCCAATCTGTGGGGATTAGTACTGAAGGAATGGAAAGGCGTGAGCAAAAAAACACTGTCAACAGTTGTCTTGGGGATTATTGTAATACTAATTTCTGTATTGTTGGTAGGATACGGAAATTCATTAAAATAAAATCAAAAAATACAAAACAAAAAACACAATTTTATGCCATCAGCACAAGATTTCAAACACGTAAGTTATTTATGGGACGAAGCCCGAGCCGATGCACTTGCCGGGGATGAAGTAGGCCTGTTGATCTATCGTTCCAATTTATTGGGAGCAGACCTTCGGCTCACTAATTATGGGGGAGGAAACACCTCCTGCAAAGCAACCGCCAAAGACCCCCTGACCGGAAAAGATACCGAAGTGATGTGGGTAAAAGGTAGTGGTGGCGACCTGGGAACACTCCAAAAAAGTGGTTTGGCAGCATTGTATGTGGACAAACTACGGAGTTTAAAGAACGTTTATCGAGGAATAGAACAAGAAGATGAAATGGTAGGGCTGTTTAACCATTGTATTTACGATTTAGATTCGAAAGCTCCCTCTATAGACACGCCATTACATGGTTTTTTACCTTTCAAACATATTGACCACCTGCATCCGGACGCAGCCATTGCCATTGCAGCGGCAAAAGAAGGAGAACAAATTACTAAAGAATTGTTTGGGGGAACCATTGGCTGGGTACCCTGGCAAAGACCCGGGTTCGATCTGGGCTTGCAACTGAAGCAATGCCTTGATGAAAACCCTGGAATCCGAGGCATCATGTTAGGATCGCATGGGCTGTTTACATGGGGCGACACAGCTTATGAAAGTTATATCAACACGCTTGAAGTTATAGAAAAATGTGCTTCCTACATCGAAGCAAATACGGGTAAAAACGGCCCTGTTTTTGGTGGCGAAAAAGTGCAGGCATTACCCAAGGAGGAGCGTGTGAAAAAAGCGGCAGCGCTGGCTCCGGTGCTGCGAGGATTTTGCTCCTCCAACCAGAGCATGGTAGGCCATTTTACAGATGATGCCAAAGTGCTGGAATTTATCAATAGTACTGATTTAGACAGGCTGGCACCTTTAGGCACTTCATGCCCTGATCACTTTCTACGAACAAAAATCAGCCCCTTAGTTTTGAATTTATCAACCGATGAAAACATAGATGATGTAGCCGCCTTAAAAGAAAAACTGAATCCCTTATTTGAAGAGTATAGAAAATTATACGCCGACTACTATGAAAGCTGCAAGCATTCCAATAGCCCGGCCATGAGGGATGCCAACCCGGTAATTATTATTTATCCCGGCGTAGGAATGTTCTCTTTTGCCAAAGACAAACAGACCGCAAGAGTAGCGGCTGAATTTTATGCCAATGCCATTAACGTGATGCGAGGTGCTGAAGCAATTTCGGAATACACATCGCTGCCCCGGCAGGAGGCCTTTGATATTGAATATTGGTTATTAGAAGAAGCAAAACTACAACGCATGCCCAAACCCAAACCTCTGAGCGGGCGTGTGGCATTAGTTACCGGTAGTGGAGGAGGCATTGGAAAAGCCATAGCCAAAAAATTTGCACAGGAAGGTGCCTGTGTTGTGATTAATGACGTAAATATTGAGCGAATAGATGCCACTGTAAAAGAATTTCAACAAAGTTTTGGGAAAGATGCCGTGGCATCGGTACTCCTGGATGTAACAAACGAAGCTTCAATTGATTCGGCGTTTGATGGCGCAGCCATGGCATTTGGTGGCGTGGACATTGTAGTGAACAACGCGGGTATCAGTATCTCGCACCCAATTGCAGAACATACCGTGGAAGAATGGGACAAGCTTTATAATATATTGGTGCGAGGACAATTTATCGTTTCAAAAGCAGCAGTTGCCATCCTGCGAAAGCAGGGACTTGGTGGCGATATCGTAAACATCGTTTCCAAAAACTCCATTGTTGCCGGCCCCAATAACGCCGGGTATGGATCTGCAAAAGCAGCCCAGGCACATCTGTCCCGCTTATTAGCCGCAGAATTAGGCCCCGATAAAATACGAGTAAATACTGTGAATCCCGATGCAGTAATTGCAGACAGCAATATTTGGGCAGGGGGTTGGGCCGAAGGACGCGCCAAGGCCTATGGCATTACGGTGGCAGAGCTGCCAGCCTATTATGCCAAACGAACACTCATGAACCAGATTATTTTGCCAGAAGATATTGCCAATGCCTGCTTTGCATTTGTAGGGGGCCTGCTCAACAAATCAACCGGAAATATTCTGAACGTGGACGGTGGTGTTGCTGCAGCGTTTATAAGATAACTGATTTCTGAGGCAATGTGAAAAATATGGGGCGCTGGTTGTACGATCGGTAAACCCATATTTTTTCTTCTCAAATTTTGTTGACTTACCGCGAAAAAAGGAGAAGTACGGATCACAGGCCTTGAATTCGGTTAAATATCAAGCGAACAAAACACCCCGGAAAACAGTACCTTTAACATAAAGAGGTAAAAAATGGACGAATACAATCATCTTAGCGACGAGGAAAAATTGAAAGCAGAAAACGATTTTCTGAAAATGAAATTGGCCTTGGAACGAGATATGCATTTAAGCGCTTCTTCAGAAGACACCGAACTACCCCCCGATGTTGAAAATAAATTTTTAAAGAGTATTATTGAATTTGAACGCCAGTTTGATACGAATAAGAAGACGGTCGTATTCGACAAAATTGGCCGACCCACACATTTTTTACCCGTTGACCAGTTAGACGACGCAAAAATTGAAAAAGAATATAAAAAGTTAGTGCAATATTTGAACAAACATGGTATTGACTTTAATGTGCTGAGCCCCAATATTACAACCCGTGAATTGTACCGCTTTCTTACTGAAGAATTTTTTGAACAGGAGATAGACGACATCAACGTCCCCGGTATGATAGTAGGATTTATCTACGATGAATTTTATCCCGATCCTTTTTATGAAAATGAACGCCTGGTTCGGGACGATGTGATGAGAGATATTTTCCGTACCAAAGAACTGTTCTTTGATATTTACTATAACAAAACATTGATATTCAATGACACGGAACTAAGCTTTGAAGACTTTAAAACCCGAATTCAAAGATTTAAAAATCTGTGTACAAAGTTAAACTTGTGCAAATGTGAAATAATAAATTGCAGCATACAGGATAACGTATGTATTGTGGAAGGATCTTATAAGGCACTTGCTTTTTTTGGCAAGGAAAAGCAGTTTTATCAAAAAGATCTTAAGGCTCAACTCTCAAAAAACGAATTGGGATTTTGGGAAGTAACGGGATTATGGTTAGAAAATTTCAACCCCTGATAAATATGAAAAAGAACCAACCCTTTTATCTCTAAAGTATTACATACCTTTACAAAACCATAAACAACATCCATCATGTTACTCGATCAAAAAATTATTGATGTTCACAACGAGCAGCTTGCGAACCAACATCGGCGCAGTTTTGAAATTTCAAAAGAAACGATCCCCAACGCGGAAGGTATTATTGCTAAATTAACCGCTTTTCAGGTAGCAATACCTTCCTGGGCGCTTGGCAGCGGAGGTACCCGTTTTGGTCGTTTTAGCGGAACGGGCGAACCCGGAACTTTAGAAGAAAAATTGGAAGATATTGGTTTGCTCCACCGGCTGAACAAAAGCAGTGGCGCTGTATCCCTACACATTCCCTGGGATATTCCCTCAGACCCAGATGCCATAAAGCAACAGGCCAAAGAATATGGTTTGAAGTTTGATGCCATGAACTCCAATACCTTCCAGGATCAGAAGAATCAACCCTTAAGTTATAAATTCGGATCGCTGCAGCACGTGGACAAAGCCGTTCGCCAGCAGGCTATTGATCACAATAAAGAAGTAATTCAATACGGTTTACAATTAGGATCCGAATCATTAACCGTTTGGCTGGCAGATGGAAGCTGCTTTCCCGGTCAACTCAACTTCAGAACTGCTTTCAACAATACGCTTGAAAGTTTGCAGGCTATTTACGAAACCCTACCCGATCACTGGAAATTATTTGTAGAATACAAGGCTTACGAGCCCAACTTTTATTCCATGACTGTGGGCGACTGGGGTCAGTCGCTCCTATTGGCCAATAAATTAGGAGACAAGGCGTTTACCCTAGTGGACTTAGGCCACCACCTGCCCAATGCAAATATTGAGCAAATTGTGGCGCTGTTACTGAACGAAAAGAAACTCGGAGGTTTCCATTTTAATGATAGTAAATACGGCGATGACGACTTAACCGTGGGCAGCACCAAACCCTACCAACTCTTTTTAATTTTTAAGGAATTGGTTGAAGGGATGGATGCCCGGGGTCTGAACCATGCTACCGATCTTGGCTGGATGATTGATGCCAGCCACAACGTAAAAGATCCGCTTGAAGATTTATTGCAAAGTGTTGAAGCTATAAAAATTGCCTACGCACAAGCTTTAATGGTGGATGCCACAGCCCTTGCCAACGCACAGGACAATAACGACGTGGTGCAGGCGCAAGAGCTGCTTCAGGCAGCTTTTCGTACTGATGTGCGGCCCCTGTTGGCCGAAGCCAGACTGAGGGCTGGCGCTGCTTTGCGTCCTTTAGAATTATTTCGGGGAGAAAACATACGACAACAATTAACTAAAAAAAGAGGCGTAAAAACAATTGCTACCGGACTGTAGGAATAACACCGGTGTCGGACATCAGATCGTTTATCATTCACTGCAACGTTACCATAACAGAAATCGGGTTCTTACAGCTAAATACTCAAAGTTTTGAAAAAAGTCTGTGCCATATTTGATATAGGCAAAACCAATAAAAAGTTTTTCCTTTTTGACGAGAGCTATCAGATCGTTTTTGAATCATCGGAAAATTTTGCTGAAATAGAAGACGAAGACGGCTTTTCCTGCGATGATATTGGCGCGATAAGCAAATGGGTTATCGGGTGTTTGAACGAAAAACAAGCGGACAAAAACTTCGCCCTCAAAGCCGTTAATTTTTCAACTTACGGAGCCAGTTTTGTTCATATCAGCAATCAGGGTCAACCAATAACCCCACTTTATAATTACCTAAAGCCCCTGCCTAAAACTATTGAAAACCAGTTTTATGAAATCTATGGCGATAAGGAAAAAATAGCACTCGAAACGGCCTCCCCTGCTTTGCAGCTATTAAACTCGGGTTTGCAATTGTATTGGCTCAAACATTCAAAGCCCGAAATTTTTGCAAATATAAAAACCTCGTTACATCTGCCGCAATACCTGGCCTACCGGGTACACGGGCAATTGTTTTCTGATATCACCAGTATCGGTTGTCATACGGCGTTGTGGGATTTTAAAAATAATGGGTACCACCAATGGGTGCTTGCAGAACAATTGGAACGCCGCCTTGCTCCGATATTGGCCACATCGCAGGTGGTAGAAACTGGCCCGGAAGACAAAAAACTACTGTGTGGGGTGGGCCTGCACGATAGCTCCTCGGCATTTATTCCTTATATCAATAGTGTAAAAGAACCTTTTGTGCTGATTTCTACTGGCACCTGGTGTATTACGATGAATCCATTCAACACCAACCCACTAACCTTAAAAGAGCTGCAACAAGATTGCCTGTGCTATATGTCTTTTAAAGGCAAACCCGTAAAAGCCTCCAGGTTGTTTGCAGGCTTCCGGCATGAACAGGAAACTAAAAAAATGGGCGAGCATTTTAACTTAGACCCCGACTATTTTAAACAGGTGAACTTCGATCCCAGATGGATTGATGGCTCTGAGGATACAACGGCTAAGGATCACTTCGATTGTGAGAATTACTCCACCTACGAGGAGGCTTATCACCATTTTGTAAAAACCTTGGTCAAAGCTCAAA
>JBDHYK010000067.1:0-13688 GCA_039811305.1 Niabella sp. | reverse complement strand
TGGGGCGCCTGAACCCCCTGCTGACATAAATTTGGATAAATAAATTTGGTAAAATCATTTTTTTCAACTTCGTTGTGATACTATTTTTTAAACCAAAAAACAGTTTGTCAGGAAGAAATTTTTTATCAGACTGTGGTTTTTGACAGTATCCGAAAGGGCAACACGCTCCTTGCAAAATATCAGATAAGGAATTTTGGGCAAGCTCCACTAAAAATGGAGCAGGTGATCCTGAACTGCGATTGTACCCAGCAGCTAACGCAAAACCTTACCGTCCAGCCGGGGGCAACCGAGCCCCTTCACTTTGCTATTGACACCAGGGGTTTTAATAAAGGTTATAACGAAAGAGCGATGCCGCTCCTGGGCAATTTCAGGCCTTTTTTTAAGTTCCTACGGGTGGAAGTGTATGTCATTTAAGAAATATTCCTGGCCCCGGACAGATTCATCTTCCTGTGGTCTGATACTACTTTTTACTTCGCCAACAGTTCTTTTACCAGGGCCGAAATGGTTTTACCATCCGCTTTTCCTGCCAATTGTTTGCTGGCCATACCCATTACCTTGCCCATATCAGAAGGTGCTGCTGCACCGGTTTGGGTGATAATCTGTGCAATAATTTCTTTTAGCTCCTCTGCAGTTAGCTGTTGGGGAAGATATTTTTCAATAATGGCAATTTCTTCCTTTTCTTTTTGAGCTAAGTCCGGGCGGTTTTGTTTTTCATAAATTTCTAAAGAATCTTTTCGCTGCTTCACTAATTTTTGCAACAGTTTTATTTCTTCGTCTTCGGTAAGCGTTGCTTTGCCCGCTTCCGATGTTTTTATCAGCAGAATGGCCGCCTTCACGGCACGCAGGCTGCGCAGGCCTGCTTCGTCTCTGGCTAACATGGCGGTTTTGATATCGTTATTGATGGTTTGTTCTAATGACATGGTATGTAAAGTTTTGTTCTTGTAAAAAAAGAGGCTAAGACCAAAAAATTTTATAAAACGCTTCTACTAATCAGGCTTTATGCGTTTCCATCTGTTTGGCCTGAAATTTTTGATAAAAATCTTTTGCAAAATTTTTCATTTCTTCTGCCTGGTCGCTATAGTTGGTGGCTTTCCCATAGGTATCCGCCATCGTCATCAATGTTTGAAAGAAAAAATCAGCCATTTCGTCCACCATCATTTTTTCAGTCCACAAGTCAATGCGCAGCGCGGCTTTTTCGGCGCCGTCCCACAACGAAAGCATAAAAGCCTTGGCCTTTTGTTCCTGCTCTATAGTACTCTCGGTAGCATGCCAGGTGATCGCCTCGGGTACCCGGTTTTCATTCATTTC
The DNA here is from genome assembly GCA_039811305.1 of Niabella sp. Taxonomy (GTDB): domain Bacteria; phylum Bacteroidota; class Bacteroidia; order Chitinophagales; family Chitinophagaceae; genus Niabella. Next base: position 12,380 of record JBDHYK010000067.1, on the reverse strand, counting down.
CACATCAATGGTTATTGTTGACTTCATTTTACTATGATTTTAAGTTTTTGAATTTCCTGCGCCTGTGTTAGCGTACGCCTCCAAGTCGGAATTGGAAAAGGTTGTTTCTACCCAATCCCTGGTACAGGTATTCAGCGTTAAATTCTTTTGATTTTAAGGTACAAAAGTACGGAATCAGCTTTGGCCAGACAAAACTGCCTGAAAAAAAGCAGGAATGTCTTCGCGAACCTCTGTTTTTTTTAAAAACTCGCTTCCCCGTTCTGCCAGTTGGTGGTGACCCACTTCATCTTTGTATAGTTCCATCATGCTTTCGGCAAAAACCTCCGGTGTTTTTTCCTCGGTAACAACTACAGCGGTTTCAAAAAAATGAATACCCGACGTTGGTACACAAATAGCAGGCACCCCGCATTGCAGAGCCTCTAATACAGACACCTGAAAAACCCCGGCTGACGATACATTCAAAAAACAATAGGCTGCGGCCGTCAAAGCCGCTAAGGTTTCCTCATCAGGTTCAAACAGCACTACTACGTCCGCACGGTATTTGTAAGAAGCTACCAACTGATCCAGTTCACTTTTGTTTTTACTGGTTCTTGCAACAATCACTAAGAACCAACTGCTTTGCAACCGTTGTTTGAACAAAGAATAGGCTTTTAGCAAAAACACCAAATCAGCAGGGCTTATATCAAAACCGGTGCTTATAAAGAACTGCTTGCTACTGGTATATTTTTCTCTTACGGCCAGTTTGGTATCATAAGAGCAATTTTCAAAAGCAGAAGACGCAAGCCTCTCCTCCAAAAACAGTTTTTCTGCCGGATAACCCGTCTTTATAAGCTGTGTAATTAAAAGTTTGGAAGTAGCCAAAATACCGGAAACTTGTTTCAGTGGCTTTAGTTTTGAGGCTTCAAAGCCTTCCATTCCATGGAGAATAAGGTACTGTGGGATTGAAATGGAGCTAATATCCTTAACATCCAACACCAACAGGGCATCTACCCGATGATCGGAAACAAGCTTTTTCAGTGCTTTTTCTTGTGCTTTTGCAGTTGTCGGAAACCGCACCAGGGGTTGCTTCCTGTAGGCCTTTGCTATGTTCCCGGTATTCCAGTCTGTTTTCTTTTTGCTTTGCCGAAAAATGAAAACCAGGGGTATCTCCGGATTCTGTTTTTGCAGATTGCTGATAATCAATTTATTAAGATAAGATGATGGATGATCAGTATATAATGAATCTGCCAGAATTCCAATTGTCATACTCTAATATAAAATTCTTTTTTTATAAAATATTTTTCCTTTTATCTTTGCCGACAGCTGCAAAGGTATGGTGCATCAAACCATTTATTCGTACTTATCATTTGCGTAAAACATCTTTCAACATTATTTATGGAATATAATACAACCCGAAACAAGCTGGCTATGCGTGAGTATGGCCGTCATGTACAAAAGATGGTCGAATATATCTTAACCATTGAAGACCCCGAAAAAAGGCAAAAAAATGCCGATGCTGTAATTGAGCTAATGGGATTTTTAAACCCCAACCTGAAAAGTATAGAAGATTACAAACAAAAGCTTTGGGATCATTTGTTTCTCATATCAAATTTTACATTAAACGTAAACTCTCCTTACCCCATACCCACAAAAGAGAGTTTAAGAGCAAAACCTAAGCCCCTGCCCTATCCTAAACGCATTTCAAAATACGCCCACTTAGGAAAGAATATTGAAGACGTGATTAAAAAAGCATTAGAAGAACAAGACCCCGAAAAAAGACAGGGGTTTGCCAATGCCATTGCCTATTATATGAAATTAGCATACAATAACTGGCACAAAGAACTGGCACAGGACGACGTAATCCAAAGTGAGCTTTCCGAAATAACTGACGGGCAATTGACTTTTACCAATACCCCTTCGGTAAAAGCGTTCCGAGCGCAAGACCTTGCAAGAGAAAGAAACGGTTTTTCAAGCAAACGCAACAAATTTCAACAACGCAGTGGTAGTGGTGGCAGCAGCAACGGCAACCGGCGAAACAGTGGCAATTCGGGTGGTTTTAAAAAGAAGCGTTTTTAAAAGTATTCATTTTTACTTCCGGGGGTTGCTCCGGATTTTTTTTGTCAAAACACTTCAAAATTTACACCGGCCTGCAACCATCGCCCCGGCATAACTGCGCCCAGAAGATCGCTATACTGACGATTGAAAATGTTATCGGCCATTAAAAACGCTGCCATTTTTTGGTTCGCAAACCGGTAAGATAATTTCCCGTTTAACAAAAAATAATCTCTGTCAATTTGGGCTGCAATAGATCCGGCACTTTGTGGTTCGCGGTTTTTATACAAGCCTGTCAGGCCCATTGCAAAATGCTTATGTGTATATTGTGCGGTAAAATTAGCATTCAGCCGCGCGTGGGATGCGATATAGAAAGAAGGCTTTGTTTCTGAACTCCTGCTCCGTTGCCAAAGCACTCCTATCTGCACCCATACCGATTCCTGAGAACTCAGGTTTTTTGCCAACTGAAAATCTGTCTCCAAACCACGGGTACGTAGCCTGGCAATATTTTTAGCCAACAAGTAGGTAGCACCGGGTAGTAAGTTGTCCTTTCTTGGCATATCGGCATAGGGAGTGCTTACCCAGTCAATCAAGTTGGTATTGAAGCGATTAAAAATAGTTGTCGAAAACTTGATCGTGGGGGCCAAAAACCAATCAATACCGGCTTCATAGCCCCAGGAGGTTTCCATGGCAAGTTCTGGGTTGCCCATTCTGTTGCCTCCGGGTACTGATAGTTTGCCAAAATTATTGTACCGCTCAGTAAAATCGGCATCCCGAATGGTTTTGCCACCGCTTGCCCTGAGTTGCCAGGCCTTTTGTTTGTACGAGAGGGTCAGATTGGGAACCCAGGCTACTGGCAATCCCTGTGTCATCTCCCATCGCAGTGCCGGAAGCAAACTAAAAAAGGGACCAATTTTATGAACCGCTGTAAAGAACGGGGCTATGCTGTGTAGTTGATGGTTGCCTCTGTCGTTCGATTGAATTTTTTTATTTTGAAAATTCAATCCTGAAACGATTGCCGTTTGATCGCCCACCCATTGTTTGTAAGTTACCACAGCTTGAAGCAACTCGGTTTTATTATCGTTGGGCGAAAATCCGGGAAAGAAAACGTAGTGATCGTTAAGTTTTTTATACCCCATATCTAAGTTGATATTCGTTTTACCCTTATCAAACCCTACCCTTGCCTGGTGCCACCAGGAACTTATTTTTTCGGTTGCGGTATCTTTTGGGCTGGTAGTATAAAAGTTTTGTGCAGAAAAATTTCTATAATCAAATGCACCCCGATAAGCGATGCTCCAGTTAGAACTAAGTTGGTAGTGTATCCCAGCGGAAGCAGCGTTGTTATGAAAAAAGCCTCGGGTGTCCCTTTGTGCTGCACCGGTGGCATGATTGGTCAACAAACCCGCTCCTATTCCCAAAGCACCCGATTTAAAAAATCCACCCATATTTGTGTGAACCAATCCATATTGACCCGCCGCAAATTGCCCATTCAGTTGCGGTTTTGCTTTTTGTTCCTTAGCATGAAACGCTTTGGTAATGATATTGATAACACCGCCCACGGCGTCGGACCCATAAAGCGCGGATGAGGCTCCTTTTAAAATTTCGATACGATCTATTTCTGCCGGTGCAATAGGAATATAGGTGTTAAAATGTCCGGTATTGGGGTCATTGAGCCGGAGCCCATCCAGAATTACCAAAACCTGTTGAAACGTACTTCCCCGCATACTAATATCACTTTGTGTACCTTGCGGGCCGCGCGCCTGAATCTCGATTCCGGGAACGTAGCGCAATAGTTCGTCTAAAGAGTGTATGGGCAGTTTCGAAAAAACATCCCCTTTAATTATTGTAATGCTTCGTCCGATTTCGGAGCTTCTTCTTTCAATTAATGAAGAAGTAACCGTTACCGGATCTAATGAAATTTCGGGCTGTGGCTGTTGTGCCCAAAGCGCAGAAATGGGTAGAAGCCATAGGAAGATCGTTGAAAAAATAGATTTTCGCTTCATTTGCAGGAAACTGTTGTTTTTGGATTATTTGTTTTGTGTTTTGATGTGTCGTTGATAAATACGGCGCTAACATGGCGTTTCCCCGAACGTACGGCTCACGGGAACCCTTCAGCAAATAAGGCTCTTAGCAGTTTCATATTTTATTCTGTTGAGGCGATCAATTTCAAAAAATCTTCTTCTGAAATAATTTTCACGGTATTCAATTTTTTTGCTTTTTCCAGTTTGCTGCCCGCTTCCTCACCCACTACCAAATAATTCAATTTTGCGCTCACGCCACTGAGTATCTTGCCTCCTTTCGCTTCAGCCATTGCCTCCGCATCGCTGCGCTTGAGTGTGGGGAGGGTTCCTGTAAACAAAAATGTCTGTCCAGAGAGGTTGCCTGAAGACTCTGAAATTTTTTGCGAGTTTTGCAGTTGCAAACCAAGTGATTCCAGTTTGTGGAGCATCTGCAAGTTTTGGGTATTGCTGAAAAAATGTACAATGCTGCCCGCCACTTTGGGCCCAATATCTTCCAGCGCTTGCAAATCCTCCATAGACATATCTTTCAGATCAAAAAGATGCTGAATTCTTTGAGCCAGTACTTTTGCAGTTGTTTCGCCTACAAAACGAATACCGAGTCCAAATAGTAAGCGGTGCAAAGGCTGCTGTTTGCTCGCGCTTATAGATTTTTGTAAATTTTCAATTGATTTTTTCCCAAAACCTTCCAAACCTGTTAGCTTTTCGAAATCCAGTTCATAAATTTCAGGGATATCGTGTAACCACCCCTCATTGTAAAACCGGCGCACATTTGCCTCTCCAAATCCGCGTATATCCATTGCATCTTTGCTTACAAAATGGTTTATTCGCTCCACTACTTGTGCCGGGCATTCAATATTAATACAGCGCCATGCCGCCTCTCCTTCTTCCCGGAACAATTGACTATGACATACCGGGCAATTTTTGGGAAATTCGATAGCGGTTTCCTTGCCGGTGCGCAATTCAGACAAGGGTTTTACAATATAAGGTATCACATCACCGGCTCGTTCCACCAATACCGTATCGTTTATTTTCAGATCTTTTTCCTTTATAATATCTTCATTAAATAAGGATATGGAACTAACCGTTACGCCCCCGATAAAAACCGGTTCAATTTTAGCCACAGGGGTAATCGTTCCGGTTCGTCCTACCTGAAATTCTACGCTGATGAGTTTACTCGTAGCTTGTCTGGCCTTGAACTTGTAAGCAATCGCCCATCGCGGGTGGTGCGAAGTCATGCCCAGTTTGTCCTGCAAAGAAATATCATTCACCTTCACCACCATCCCGTCAATTTCATAAGGCAGATTATCTCGTTTTTCTTCAAACTCGCTACAAAAATCAATTACATTCTCTATATCATCAAAAAGTTTCTTTTCCTGCTGGGGGCTGCGAAACCCCAAATCCCACAACAATTTCAGCGATCCGGCATGGGTTTTCAGTGCATCAGGAAGTACGTTTCCGGGGATGAGCGTAAAATAACTAATATGATAAACAAAAGCTTCCAGATGGCGGCGCCTTACCTCACGGGGATCTTTAATGCGCAGCGTGCCTGAAGCAGCATTTCGGGGGTTTGCCAGAGGAACCATTCCATTTTCAACCAGTTCCTCGTTATATCTTTTAAAATTTTCTTTATTGATAAGAACCTCGCCCCGTATTTCTATCTGTTGTATGCCATAGGCACTAAACGGAGCTGATAAGGGCAGGCTCCCGATCTGCCTGATATTTTGAGTAATATCATCTCCTTCCACTCCATCTCCACGCGTAGCGCCCCGTGTTAAAAAATCATTTTCGTAAACCAGGGAAATGCTGCCTCCATCAAATTTAGGCTCTACGCAGTAAACAACCTGCTGAATCCCTCCTCCCTGTTTTACTTTTCGGTCAAAATCTTTTAAATCTTCGCTATTGTATGAGTTTTCTAAAGAGAGCATGGGCACCAAATGAGCAACTGTAGGGAAAGCATGCGTGATATCTTTTGCAACACGTTGGGTGGGAGAATCCCGGGTAACCCATTCGGGATGCAGCTCTTCAGATCTTTCCAAGAGCTTAAAAAGCTGGTCGTACTCACTATCCGAAAGCAGGGGATCATTTAAAATATAGTACCGATACTCATGAAACCGCAATACGTTCCGCAATGCTTCAATTGCAGCTAAAGAGTTCAAAACGGTATCTGCTGTCTTCAAAAATACCTGGCTTTGACCCTGTAAATCTGTGGATGAATCCTGGTCGTACATAGTACAAAATATTGGGGTTAAATATAGGATAATCTTTTTAGGCGGATCTCTATTCTCTGTATTTTCTTGTATTTCTTGCGGGAGTTCAAAAATCAACCCCTAAATTTGTAACGTTTACAACCAATTTAGACAAGATGGTAGCGTTTCCTCATACGAAAACGGCGGCTCAGGAAAAGTCCAGTCACCGGGATTATTTTAACATTGCGATATCGGTAGATTGCGTCATATTTAGTTATCAGGATCGGGATCTAAAAGTGTTATTAATTAAATCAGACCTGGAAGAATTTTCGGGGCTAAATTCCCTGTTGGGGGATCTGGTGCGCCCGGATGAAGACCTAAATGCTGCTTCCTGCAGGGTACTAAAAGAACGCACCGATCTGGATGAAGTTTTTTTACAACAGGTGCATACCTTTGGCAGGGTAGACAGGCACCCGTCGGGCCGGGTTGTTACTACTGCTTATTACGCTTTAATTAATATCAACGACCATCAGCTAAAATTAGGATCGCACAAACTGCACTGGCACTCCGTAAAGAGTATCAAAAAATTAGCCTTTGACCATTTGGAAATTCTAAACTATTGTCTGTCGCACCTGCGGAATCAATTAGACAAGTATCCTGTGGTACACCACCTGCTTTCAGAAAAATTTTCGCTACGAGAACTACAGGAAGTTTATGAAGCAGTGTTAGGAACCGATTTAGACCGGAGAAATTTCAGAAAAAAAATAACATTATTAGATTGGCTGTCCGACATCAATGAAATGGAAACAGATGTGTCTCACCGCCCAGGAAAACTTTATAAGTTTAAATCGAAATTCTTAAAGAAGAGATAAAAGACTTTCAGACTTCCTCAGTCTCTTGATCCAAAAACCCGTCACAGTCTGTGTTTTTCTTAAAACGACCCCCTTTTTGCACAGATTTTATTTCAGTTTTCGTTTTTTTTTGTTATTTTACCGATGAATTTGTGGGAGTAGCATTTTTCGACTCTTTTCTGAAAGGAAATTTGTCTGGTTTCGATCGCCTGAAGAGGTATCGCCTGAAAATGATTTGAACCTGTTGTTTTGGTAGAAAGCAAACATTTTATTAGATGGTTGGTTCAAAAAAGGTTGCGCTTTTAAATCAGAGAGCAGGCTCATTTAAAGATTAACACGAAAGCTACGGGTTGGTACAGGTTTTACGAAAACTAGGTTTAGTATTATGGGTCTTAATAAGATAATACTATCCGAATATCTCATTTATAGAATCTGATAATTCATTGATCATGCAAACATCTCTTTTGATCCTTTTTCTAACGCTGGCCATCCTCATTGCAGCTGTATTTTTAGTTGTATTTAACAGTTCTCTTAAAAAAACCATTGGGCAGGAGGGAGTAGCCAACCCCTTGCAAAAGCGCATTTGGTTTATTTTGACTCTTTTTGTTGTTCTGGCTATTTTGGCGGCTGTAACGATTCCCAAATCACCCTATTACCAATTTGCTACGGAAACGCCTTCCCGGGTTGTGTATGTAGGCGCTATGCAGTTTGTATTTCTTTTTTCGGATAATGCCATAACCACCGATAACCCTAAAGGCGAACCCACCCTGGAATTGCCTTTAAATGAATTGATTGAGTTTCGGGTAACGAGTTTGGACGTAAATCATGGGATGGGGGTTTACGACCCATCCAACAAACTGGTAGCCCAGGTGCAGGCGATGCCAGGGTATGTAAACCGGTTGCGTTGGAAATTTGATAAACCAGGAACCTACCACATCCTCTGTCTGGAATTTTGTGGTCTAATTCACCAGAACATGAGAGCTTCTTTCACCGTAAAATAGAAAACCATGCCATCATTAAAATTGAAAAAAATTACTGCAACCTGGATTGTGATTGTTCTGCTTCTATTCGTTGTTGCAATCATTTTAGGCATATTAATGCGTTTCAACCAGGGTGCCGTCCTCCATCAATCGCCCTATACTTTTTATTCCAATATGACCACCCACGGGCTTACCATGATCGGTATTTGGTTTGTAGCAGGTATGGCAGGCCTCCATTTTCTTATGCAACGCTACGTTAAAGTAAATGCACTGCCCAATAGTATCGGGCTGGTAATGACGGTAATAGGTGTGTTAATGCTTTGGACTTCTACCTTTATTGGAAAGTTTCATGCCGGATGGACGTTTCTTTATCCCCTGCCTTTTAAAGTTGCCTGGGCAGAATGGGCCACCCCTTTATTTCTTTGGTCGCTGGTGGTATTAGTGGCAGGCTGGCTAATTTGGAGCATTGGCCTTATGGCACAATTTCTAAAAAAATACTCAATAGCCCAGTGTTTTGCCTGGCAGCATTTTACAAAAAAAGAACCGGAAGTAAGCACCCCTCCTTTTGTACTGATTGCAATGATCAGTTTAACGGGCATTGTTACCAGTTTAATTGCCGCGGTTGTGATGGTGGTTTTGTTTTTTGCAGAATTTTATTCAAAAGCTGGCTTTGTCAATGATGCGCTTTTGATGAAAAATATGATCTACTTTTTTGGTCATACCATTGCAAATGAAATGTTGTACTTAGGCTTGGCTATCTTATACGAACTCTTTGCAGAAGTGAGTGGCCGACCCAAATGGAAAACCACCTGGTATGTAGCCATCGCCTGGAACCTGACTTTAATTTTTATCCTAACAGCCTTTTTCCACCATATGTATATGGATTTTGTGCAACCCAAAGGCTTGCAGATTGTTGGTCAGTTAGCTTCTTATCTTGCCAGCTTGCCCGCCGCAGGCGTTACGGTGTTCAGCCTATTGGTAGCGGTGTACAACACAAAAATAAAGTGGTCGCTTACCAACCTGCTGTTTTTTATTGGTGTGATGGGCTGGATTACCGGGGGTGTCGGTGCGGTGATTGATGCTACCATCTCGAACAATTTTGTACTGCACAATACCTTGTGGGTTCCTGCGCATTTTCACACTTACAATGCAATGGGAAATGTTTTATTCAGCCTCGCTTTTTTCTATTGGTTTGGTACTCAGTTTTCAAAAACTACCCTATCAAAAAAACTGTCGAGAGTGATTATCAGCTTTTTAGTTGTGGGGGCTATCGGTTTTTTAACCGTGTTTTATATAGCAGGTGCGCAAGGTACCCCCCGAAGGGTTAGTTTCTATGCCGCAGAATTTCAACAGGCCCCAATGTTGGCCTGGGTTGGCGGCGCCTTTGCATTGATTTACTTATTGGCTATCCTGTTATTTTTTACAGATATTGGCAGAAAATGTATAAAAATTATCTTCTCGCGGGAATCCTAATACTAATCTCTTACATCGCTTGCGCAGAAAATAAACCTGTGCCAGCAGATGGAATGAAAGAAGAGGTGAACATATATCGAGAGGTATATGACGCACCCCTGCTAACCCCCGAAGGAACTTCGACCCTTTCCCGATTAGCAAAAAACAAACCCCTCATCCTGGCATTGATTTTTACCAGGTGCTCCAATATCTGTTATCCGTTTTTGCTAAACCTTAAAGAAGAACTACAATTTGGCGAAAAGGAAGGAAGCTACCAGGTATTCGTGGTGAGCTTCGATGCAGCAGACAGTCTTTCCGATGTGATGAGCCTGGCCAAACGGTTGGGTCTGCAAAAAGAACAAAATTGGCTATTTGGCGTTACGCCTGCTATTGACGAACTGAATCGCTCCATAGGATTTCGTCCTGTATGGGATGCAAGCCGCCAACAGTTCGACCACGACGCTCTATTGGTAGGAATTAACCAGGAAGGGTACATTACCAAAAAGCTTATTGGTATCCGAAACAGCAACGATCTGAGGCTATTGGTGCGTAGTATTAATAACCAGTTTTCGCCCAGCTATCGCTTACCCGGCCAAAACCTGCTGTTTTCCTGCTTTAATTATAATCCCGAGACTGGAAAGAACACTCCCGGTACGGGTTTGCTTTTTATTGCACTCCCCGCAATATTGGCAACAGGCATCCTTGTAGGCGTGCGTCTTTGGGTAAAACGATCCGATTAGCCATTTTCCCCATCACAGGATCAGGATCTTGCATCAAGTAATTGATGTTCGTTTTTATTTTTCCAAAACCATTCCGTGTGGGTTTTATTGATGTCCTTTTTCAATCGCAGCTTTTTGAATCACTTCCAGAGATGCTACAACAGGCAGATAAATAGTCCTCTAACCCAGCCAGATACAGCAGAATCCTATGTTTTGGTCTTAGAAAAAAGAGCGCATCAAACCGAACGAAAAAAATTATTATTATTAATGTGTACTAAATACACATTAATTCCCTACCTTTGTGTTTTAAAAACGAATACAAATGAAAAAATTCTTACTCGGTTGTTTAGCAGTTCTTACCACTTTTAGTGTGGTTGCACAAACCATCACTTCGCCTGATGGCAAATTTAATTTACAATTTGAGCTTACCGACAGTGTGCCATTTTACTCCCTGAGTTTTAATGGCAAACCGATTGTTGGTAAAAGTAAATTGGGTTTGAAAGTAGATGACGGCCCTTCATTTTTAACGGGTTTTGGCATTAAAGACTACAAAGTTTCTTCTTTTAATGAAAACTGGAATCCCGTATTGGGTGAAGTAAAAACGATCACAAACCAATACAATCAGTTGCGGATATTACTTTCGCAACCGGCTCTTCAGCGGGAAATTGCGGTTAGCTTTCGGTTATTTAACGACGGCCTTGGTTTTCGGTACGAATTTCCACAACAAGCAAATCTTAACTACTTTGTGGTGAAAGAAGAAGCCACAGAGATTGCACTGACCGGCGACCATAAAGGCTGGTGGATACCTGGCGACTATGATACGCAGGAATATAATTACACCACCAGTAACTTATCCGATATCCCCCGTCTTTTTCATAAGAGCTATGAGCAAAACGCCTCACAAACCATTGCCAATGGTACTTTACAAACTCCTGTCATGCTAAAAGCCCAGGACGGCACCTATATCAATATCTCCGAAGCAGCGTTGATTGACTATCCGGCCATGCATCTTGCACTAAACGCCGAGACCTTTGTTTTAACTACACACCTTACTCCCGATGCACAGGGTAGAAAAGGATATATTCAAACTCCTTTCAATACACCCTGGCGCACAATTATTATTGCTCCCAGGGCAGAAGATGTACTATCTTCAAAACTCATTCTGAACCTGAATGAGCCTACTAAATACACATCTACAGAATGGATTAAACCCGTTAAATACATCGGGGTGTGGTGGGAGATGATCATTGGGAAATCTACCTGGGCCTATGCAGATATAGACAACGTGCACCTTGGCGTTACAGACTATTCTAATCTGACACCGAACGGAAAACATGCAGCCAATACCAACTATGTAAAGAAATACATTGATTTTGCGGCTACAAACGGCTTCGATGCCGTGCTTGTGGAAGGCTGGAACGAGGGCTGGGAGGATTGGTTTGGGAAATCGAAAGAATTTGTATTTGACTTTGTTACACCTTATCCTGATTTTGATGTGAACGGCCTTAACGAATATGCACATTCAAAAGGTGTACAGTTAATTATGCACCACGAAACCTCGGCATCAGCCACCAACTACGAACGATGGATGGACACAGCGTTTAAATTTATGAACCAAAATGGATATACTGCTGTTAAGACAGGCTATGTAGGCAATATCATTCCACGTGGAGAGCATCATTACAGCCAATGGATGATACAACACTATCAGCGTGTGGTGGACGAAGCCGCGAAGCACAAAATCATGATCAATTCCCACGAAAGCGTTCGCCCCACCGGCCTTAGCAGAACCTATCCCAACTGGATTGCTGCTGAAGCAGCTCGAGGCACAGAATACGAAGCATTTGGCGGGAATAACCCAGATCATACCACCATCCTGCCCTTCACCAGGCAAATGGGTGGGGCAATGGACTATACACCCGGAATTTTTCAAACAAAGCTTGACTATTATTTCCCAGACGATAAGCGCTTCGTAAAAACAACCTTAGTAAAACAATTAGCGCTCTATGTTACTATGTACAGCCCGCTTCAAATGGCTGCCGATATTATTGACAACTATGAACGCTTTCCAGAACCTTTTCAGTTCATCAAAGATGTGGCAGTAGATTGGGATGACACGAAGGTATTAAAGGCCGAACCG